>CAZQZE010000031.1:0-14296 GCA_964597715.1 uncultured Halobacteriales archaeon | reverse complement strand
CGCCGGGCTGAGGGTAGACGAACTCGACGCTATCGAGCGCGGCCGACCCCAGCACGGCCTCGACCAGGCGCTCGTAGCGCGGCGAGATGCAGAGTTCGCCCTCGTAGGTGTCGACGAACGAGCGGTCGAGGGCACCCTCGGCGACCGCAGGCGTGGCAAGTAGCGTGTGGTGGACCGTGTCACCGAGCCCGGTCCGCAGCCGGATGTCGGTATCGAGCGGGTCGATCCGGTCGTTGACCTCCGCGAGACCGGTCAGTGGCTCCTGACGGAGCCCGACCACCTCCTCGAGCACCAGGTCGGCGCTGTCAAAGCCAAGCGCGAACTCGTGTTTCCGGAGGGCACGGAACGGTTCCTCCCGGCCGACAAGCTGGATACCGGGCTCGCTGGGAACGGTGACACTGTCGAAGACCACCCGGCGGGGCATCCCGTCTCGCCCGTCACGGAGCAGCGTGTACTCCGGCTCGGTCGGGTCACCGAGGTTGCTGTGCTCGGCCAGACGGTCGTAGACGTCACCCGCAGGCTCCTGTCGGCCTTTTGTGACTGCCTTCTCGTAGCGTAGTGTCGAGATGATCCGGTCGGCGGTCGGCTGCCACCTGTCGCCGGCCAGACGTTCGAGGACGGCTTCGAGCGGGCGCCCTTTTCGTGGGACGGCCACCCGTGTCGGCGTCATTGTGCGCGAGGAGGCGAGCCGCCAGCAAAAGGGTTCCCATCGATTCCTCCCGGACGCTCCCCCTGCTCAGCCGCCGAAGGTCTCCGTGATCTGCGTCTGCCACTGCTTGAGGTCCTCGAGCGCGGACTCCACCTCCTCGAGCCGTCCTTCCGTGTCCCCCTCGTGGACCTCCTCGCCGAGTTCCTCGAGTTCGTCCTCGAGCGCCGCTGTCCGCTCGTTGAGGTCCGCGATGACCGTCGAGGCCCCCTCCAGGTCGGTCCGGAGCTCCGTGACAGTATCACCGACGTCGTCGACCTCCGCATCGATGTCTCCGACGCTGTCCTGTACGTCACCCACCTCGTCGGATACGCCCTCGAGGTCGCTGCGGAGCGTCTCGACCTCGGCTTCGGCCTCCTCGACCATCGTCGTCGCCGCCTCGGTGTTCGTCTCGACGCGGTCGACGGTCTGCCCGAACTCCGCGAGTTGGCGCTCGAAGCTGTCGACCTGCCCGCGGGCGTCCTCGAGGACCTGCTGTGCGGTCCCGTTCTCGTCGAGGAACTCGTCTAAGGCCCCGACGTACGCCCGGAGGTCGGCGATATCCTGCTGGAGCTGCTGGAGCCGAGCCTCGGTGGTGCCGTCGGCCCTGTCCGCCACCCCGAGCGCCTCGCGGAGCAGTTCCACGTCCTCCTCGGGGGGGTCGTTCTCCCGGACCTCCTCGGCGAGTGCCGCCACGAGACTCCCGTCGACGGACTCGCCCGCCTCCGGGGTCTCCGCCCGGCGGACCGCCGGCTCCGGGTCGGCTCCGGCGGACGCGCTATCCGCCGACCCCGCCTCGTCGTCGCTCCCGTCCTCGCCGGGGTCGGCAGGCTCCGTCTCCCCGTCGGCCGTCGTGTCGGCGCCGGCCTCGTCAGCTGTGTGTACTGTAGCCACCTCGGTGGTCGCCTCCGCCGGCTCGTCGGCCTCGTCCGGTTCGGCGCCGCCCTCACCCGTCTCGGCCGTCGGCTCGTTCAGGTCGAGCGTCTCGGCCTCGGCGTCGGTTTCGGTGTCAGTGTCCTCGCTCTCCGCCTCCTCGAGCCCTGGAACCGTCCCGTCTCCGGAGATGGCATCCTTTACCGCCTCCTGGTCGCCCGGGACGACGTCGACCTCTGGCGGCTGGGTGTCCGCACCGTCCGGCAGGGGCGGGTCGACTGCCTCGATGGTCGGTTCCAGCATGAACTGGTCGATGTCCTTCGTGTCAGTCGCACGGATCCCGTAAACTGTCGTGTACTCGGTGTCGGCCTCGAGTTCGCGCTCGAAGGTGATCCCCCCGTCGTCGACAGTCCAGTATACGCTGCCGTACTCGGGGTGAAAGCCCAGGTCCTCGACGGCGACCCCCTCCGGCACAGCGTCGCGCAACCGGACGGTGACCGGTTCCTCGCGGGCGGACCGGAACTCGAAGGCGATCGCCGGAACCGGAAACTCGTCCTCCTCGAACCGCTTGACGACGGTTATACCGTCGACCGAAACCGTCACCTCCTCCGACGGCTGGGAGCTGGCCATACCTCACCGCCGGTCACCGACGGTATTAAACTTACTTACCGCTTATTAGATTTTGAATTGATGTGCGTCACCCGAGGGTAGCGTGTCACACCTGGACTGTGGTGCCGCTCCCGGCAGCCACTCACAGGTCGAGTCGGTCGCCGATCTCCGCCACGTCGACCTGCTCGGGGTACGCAAAGCTGCCGGCGTGGTGGTGGAGCGCCGTCGGGTCGGCGCTCATCCCCTTCCACATGTCCCAGTGTGTCGGGACCAGCCGGTCCAACCGGAGTTCGTTCGCCACCTCGAGTACGCCGTTCTCGTCGTTGTACCACCGTGTCCGCTGGGGCTCACGGGTCTGCTTGTCCGGAATCATCCCGACCGAACCAAAGGCCACGGCGCCGAGGTCGATATCGTAGTGGTGGCCGATATCCCCGAACCCTCCCGGTCTGGCGTCGCCGGCGTGAAAGAAGGCGCCTGCCTGGTGTTCGACCAGATATGAGACCGGCTCCTCGGCGTCCGGGTCGTCGGCGGAGTTGACCCGGACGGTCAGGTCACCGACCCTGACGGCATCGCCGTCCTCGACCCGCCGGAACTGGCTCGGCGAGAGGCCGTACGTCTCCTGCCAGCCCTCCTCGCGGGCCGCTCCGATGCTCGCACCGGGGGCGTAGAAGTCCGCGCCCGTCTCCGCGAGGAGCGGGCCCTGGCTGGGGCCGTGGACGTGGTCGGAGTGCTCGTGGGTCGCCAGGACGGCGTCGGCCGCCGCCACGTCCACGGGGTCGAACGGAACCGGGACCATCCGGACGGTCCGGGGCGGGTCACCGGTCCCGAGATACGGGTCGATAAATACGGTCGTGCCGCTGGAACTCTTCAGCACGAAGCCGTTACAGCCGAGATACCACAGCGCCAGCCCGTCGGGGTCGGCCGCCGCCACCGCCCGCGGAAGCCAGTCGCCCCAGTCGGAGTGAACCATACACCCGTCTGCGGACGGGCGTGGCTAAGGGTTTCGGGTCAGCAGGTGGGCGGTGGGACGGGCTGGCGCCGGGGTTCAGTCCTGACAGCAGCCGCCGGCTTTCTCGCCGAAGTCGACACCCAGAGGGTCGCTGATGTGCTCGTTGAGCGCCTGCAACCGGAGTTCGAGGTCGTTCTGTGCCTGGAGGAACTCCCGCATCACGGGGACCGAGTGTAGCTCCTCCTGTGCCTGCTGGAGCGTCCGGAGGTCCTCCTTCGTGGCCTGGCCGGTCTCCCGGGCCATCATATACTCCTCGCGGGTCTGTTCGAACTCCTGGATCTGCTCTTGGGCCTCCTCGTCGGCCTCGACAGCCGCCTTCCTCTCGCGGAACTCCTGGTAGACCGCTGTCTCGGTGATGGCCTCCCCAAGCTGGGTGGCAAGCGCTTCGACGTCATCACCGACGGCCTCCGACTCGACGGATTCCGCCTCGGGTTCGAGACTCATCACCGGTGATATGGCAAAGAGACGTTTGAATCTGCCGACCGAGGGCCACGACAGCCCGGAGCGGCCCGGCCGCTCGTCCCGGGAAACGCCGGGGTTATCAGCCCGGGGGAAATAATAGAGTCAATGAGTCAGAATTCGACGGACCGGACGGACGGTGACCTCCGGAACACCGGGCTCTCGCTTCGCCACGACCGGGAGTGGGACTACGAACTCGACCGGATCACCGAGGCCGTCGCCGAGCGCGACGCCGAAAAGGTCGGGCTACAGTTTCCCGAGGGCCTCAAGCGCCGGGGCCCCGCCGTCGCCGACGACCTCCGACAGCTCCTGCCCGACGGCGTCTCGGTGATGCTCTCGGGCCAGCCCTGTTACGGTGCCTGTGACCTGGACACCTACCTCATGCGCCGGACCGACGTCTTTGTTCACTTCGGGCACTCCCCGATGAAGGAGTCCGACAACATCATATACGTCCCGCTGTTCTCGAACGTCGACGTCGACCCGATTGTCGAGCAGGCGCTTGGCGAGGAGTTGGCAGCCCCCGAGGTAGACCCCGATGTCGGGCTGGTGACGACTGCCCAGCACATGAACAAGTTCGAGGAGATGCGCGACCACCTCGAAGGCGAGGGGTACACCGTTCACACCCGGCGGGGTGACGAGCGGCTGACCCACGAGGGGCAGGTGCTGGGCTGTAACTACGCCTCGGCCGATGTCGACGCCGACCAGATGCTCTACGTCGGCGGCGGGAAGTTCCACCCGCTCGGGCTGGCAATGGAACACCCCGACAAGCACGTCGTCATCGCCGACCCCGTCAACAACAGCGTCTCGGTCGCCGACCCCGACCAGTTCCTGAAACAGCGCTACGCCACCGTCCACAAGGCCATGGACGCCGAGGAGTGGGGCGTCATCTTCTGTACCAAGATCGGGCAGGGCCGGTGGGACCAGGCCCAGGAGATCGTCGACGAGAACGACAGTGCCTACCTGATCACGATGGACGAGGTTACGCCCGACCGCCTCCGGAACTTCGGGCTCGACGCCTACGTCAACACTGGCTGCCCCCGGATCACGACCGACGACGGGCCGCAGTTCCACAGCCCGATGCTCACCCCCGGTGAGTACCGGATCGCTATCGGCGAGAAGCCGCTGGACGAACTCTCCTTCGACACCTTCCACGGCACCTGGTAGGCCGCATTAACACCGTGCATTAGGACAGACTTTTGTATGCGTGCAGCGTATGCACGGCAATGACAGTCGGGTGGTCGTCGTGAGCACGAAAAGCCAGCTCACACAGCAGCTCGGGGTTGTCGCGGGGTTTGCCGACCCTCGGGTCGACCTCGAGCAGTACCGCACACCCCCGGACCTCGCGGCCCACCTGGTCCACCGGGCCGACCTCGAGGGCGATATCGAGGGGAAGACCGTCCTGGACCTCGGCTGTGGGACGGGGATGCTGGCGCTCGCGGCCACCCTTCGGGGGCCCCGGCAGGTGGTCGGCGTCGATATCGACAGGGACCCCCTGGGGACGGCCCGCGCGAACACCCGCCGTGTAGGCTCGAACAGCGGCGTCTCGTGGGTCCACGCCGACGCAACCCGGGCCTCGGTGTCACCCGAGGGGCCGGCCACGGTCGTGATGAACCCCCCATTCGGCGCCCAGGACACCAACCAGCACGCAGACCGGGACTTCCTCGCGACCGCCGCAAGGGTCGCCGACGTCTCCTACTCGGTCCACAACGCCGACAGCGCCGGGTTCGTCGAGGCCTTTGCCGCCGACAACGGGGGTACGGTGACTCACGCCTTTGCCGCTGAGTTCGAACTCCCCCGGACGTTCGACTTCCACGAGGACGACCGCCGGGCGCTCGACGTCGAGGTGTTCCGCGTCGACTGGGCTACCGACGACCGCTCCGGTAGGTCGCGATAGTCAGGGCCGTATCCCCCTCGCGGACCCGGAGCTCCGAGCCCGTCCGGTTGAGTGTCAGCCCCTGAAGTGTCCGGTTCGCCCCTGCCGAGGGGACCGGTGTCGTGGCGGTGACGGTGCCGTTGTCTACGAGTTCGACCCGGTAGCCCCCGGACTCTGTGACCGGTGCGACCCGGACCCTCGTCCCGTTGATCATAGGGCCGGCGGTTGCGGGGTCGGAGCCAAAGGCGAGTGTTCGCCGGTGGTCCGGGCGCCTGAGATACACGTTGTAGGCGGTGCCGCCGCCGGTCACCGACCACTGCGTCCGGTTGACGACGACCCGTTCACGCCAGCCGAGACCACCGACCGGCACCGAGGCCTGGCCGCGGAAGGCGAGCCGGCCCCGGGAGACGACCACCTCCCAGGCGTTACGCCTGTCACTGGTCACCACCACCCCGCTCTCGTTGACCGACAGCCCCCGCTCGATAACGGGGATCTCGACGGCCTGGATATACCGGTTGGGGACACCCTCGACGTAGGCGACGGTGTAGTCGCGCACCTCGACAGTCCCGGTGGCGTTCGTGTCCCCGGAGGTCACCCCTCCCGAGACCGCGGTCAGGTTGTATGGGACCGCCGCGAGCGCAATCGCAAGCCCCACGGCGAGCAGGAGCCCGGTCGCCACCTCCCGCCGGGAGAGGTCGATCCGGGCGAGGACGGTCCGGTCGGTCTCGGCGACCGCGGTTGCTACAACTGCCGCCAGCAGGAACACCGCCCCCGCCCCCAGCCCCCGGAAGAGGACGAACCGGTCGGTGCTCAGCGGGACGTAGAAGGCGTACAGCGCCTGTGAGACCGCAAACACCAGCGCCGCGAACCAGACGTGTCTGACGTCAGGTGTCTGCCGGCGGCGCCGCACGAGCACCAGCCCGAGTACGACCCCGACCACCAACCCGAGCGCGTGGCCCTGGATCGCCACGTCGGCCCACCAGGGGGCGACGACCCGGGTCTGGGTGGTAGCCGTCATGACGGGATTCCGGAGCCCGACGTAGACGAGGCCAACCGCCTGCTGGCCGACGATAGCCGCAACCGCGAGCAGTGGCCGGGTCACGAGCGCGAAACCCGCGAACGCGAACACGACACCCGAGAACCCGATCAACGCCCCGGGGGTGAACAGGCTCGTCGCGAGCCCGACCGCCAGGACAGCCCCCAGAAAGACCCCGACCCTGGCGAATGGATTTGTTCGCAGCGAACTAAATGAGACGCTCCCGCGCTCGGTGGGGTAGTGACTCCAGGCGTACTCCGCGACGGGCGCAAACACGAGCGTCGCGAGGACGTTCCCGGTGAGGTGACTGAGGCCGTTGTGCGCGAACGCCGCGGTGACCATCCCCGCCGGGTAAAACAGCGACCACGACCGGAAGCCGACGACCACCGGCGCCCCGTCTGCCGCCCCCTGGACGACCCAGAAGACGGCGTTGAGCCCGAGCACGGTCACCACCGTCCCGACAGGCACGCCGAGGAGGAGTCGGCGGCGGGCTGTCGCGAGTGGCTCCCACCCGCTCAGGCGGACGACCGCGAGCAGCGACACCCCGACCCCGACGAGCAACACTCCCAGGCTGCCCCACCCGACCAGCGGTCCGTCAAGGGCCATACCCCACAGTGTGGCGGCGAGAAATTATGGCTTGTCGTCCTCACCCTCGGCCGGGTCCGCCCTGCTCCAGAAGAACGCCCCGGGGTTGAGCAGCATCCACCGCCGGAGGGCGTAGGCCAGCGCGACGAGCGAGCGAAGCGGCAACGGCAGGGTCATCGCGACGACCCAGTGGTACCCCCGGAACAGCCAGTCGTCCCCGCCGGCTGCCAGCTGTCTCCTGACGTGTTGGGTGTCGTAGTACGCCGCCGGGGTGGTGAAGCCAAAGAGCACGCTCGCGGCGAGTAACACGCCGACGAGACTCGGTGTCAGCCCTCCCGACGTCGTTATTGCGACGGAGATGACGCCGAACCCGGCCCCGGAGAACACCCCTGCGCCGACTGCCGGCCACTGCCAGACCCGCTCGAAGCCGCGTCGCTGTGTCTGGAACCGCCGGACGGCGTAGGCGATCCCCACCCCGAGCGGGATCCCGAGGGTCTGCCCGACCCCCAGCCCGAACCCCAACAGCGGGAAAAACATCGGGATGGCCCACAGAAACGGGTTCGGCGACCAGTCGACCGTCTCGTCCCGGTCGGTCCGGTAGGCGTCGACACCGACCAACAGCGCCGCGACGAAGGACAGCCCGAGGGCCGAAAACGAGAGTACCTCCACCGAAGGCACCGGCAGCGGGCTCAACAGGGCGGCGATGAGGGCAAACTGCAGGAACAGCACAAAGAGTGCGGTCCCGACAAACCGCGAGGGGACAAACGAGGTATCGCCGCTGTTCCCGGCGATATCGGCCTCGGCTGTCCCCCCACTGTCTGCCCCCGCTGTGGGCCCGCCTGACTCGGCCATCTTCTCTACGTCTGGCCGGCGCTGGCGTATGTAGTTTTCTCTTGATCCACAGAGCTTTCCCCCCGGGGAGCCGTACTACGGGTAATGGGAGTTCAGCCACCCTCGAACGACGTCACGGAGACCCCCGACGTCGTGGAGTTCGGGATCGCCGCCCTCGCAGCCCGGGTCGAGGACCTCGACATCGAGTACCCGGTCGAGGCGGACAGGCTCGTCAGCCGGCACGGCGACATCGCGGTCCCGGTCGACGCCGCCGGGACGGAGGTCAGCGTCGCCGAGGCGGTCCGGGCCACCGGCCGCCACGAGTTCGGCTCCGAGCAGGACCTGCTGAACACACTACACCCCGTCTTCGAGGAGAAACGGGAGGCTACCTCGCGGAACATCCTCGCTCAACTGCGCGCACTCGTCCCTTTCTAACCGGGGTCACTCCTCCTCGTCACTCGCCGCCGGTCCGGGGACGGGCTCACGCTCACGCTCGCCGTCGCCGTCGGTCCGCCCGCGGGTCGTCTGCCCGGCAATCCGCTCGAGTTGGCGGGTCTGTTCGCGGTTGGCCTCCACGATGAGGTCGGCGAGCACGCCGAACAGGGCCACCTGGACCCCAAAGAGCACGGCCACGCCGGCCACGACCGCGACCACCTCGTGTGAGACGCTCCGGGTGACCCACTCGACGGCCACGTAGGCCGCGAGCACGACCCCGACGAGGGTACTCGCCACACCGACACTCCCGAAGTAGAACAGGGGGTTGTTGGTCTTTGCCATCTGGTAGAGTGTGAGGATGATCGTCGCCCCGTCGCGGACGGGGCTGAGGTTCGTCTCCGAGTCGTCCGGCCGGGGTTCGTAGGTGACCGGGACGACTGTCGTTTCGGTGCCGTGTTTGCCACACTCGACGGCGAGTTCGGTCTCGATGCCGAAGCCGTCGGCGGTGAGCACGAACCCCTCGACCGACCGCCGGGTGAACGCGCGGTACCCGCTGAGGATGTCCCGGAAGTCCTCGCCGTGGATCCACCGGAACGCGCGGTTGATGATACCGTTCCCGACGCGGTTGAGCCGGCTCATCGCGCCGGGTTGTATGTCCGCAAACCGGTTCCCGATGACGTGTTCGGCCGCCCCGGACAGGAGTGGCTCGACCATCCGGCCGGCATCCTCGGGGCGGTAGGTGGCGTCCCCGTCGACCATCAGCACGTAGGGCCTCTCGACGTAATCGAGGGCCTCCCTGACCGCCTGGCCTTTGCCGCTTCCCGACTGTTCGATGACCCGGGCGCCGGCCGCACGGGCCCGCTCCTGGGTCCCGTCGGTCGACCCGCCGTCGACCACCAGCACCCGCTCGAACCCCTGTGTCTGGAACCGCTCGACGACGTCGCCAATGGTGCTGGCCTCCTCGTAGGTCGGCACCAGCACACAGACGTCGTCGTACTCGTCCATCGTGGGCCTCTATGCCGGTTCCCGGGAAAAAGCTACTTCCTCGGGGCCGCGAACGCAAGCCGTTTGACCGCCGCTGCCCTACCGTGGGTAGTGACCGAATCCGACAGCGAGCGGCGGAGCGGTGACGGCCCCGACGACGAGCGCGACGCCTTTTTCGACGCGCTGGAGGCGGTCGGCCGCCCGCTCGTGACCGCGACACGGTACGCCCAGCAGCGGGCGACCAGCCAGGAGGAGGCGAGCGACCGGCTGGCCGCGCTGGCTGCCGAGGGCGACATCGAGCGCCTGGACGTGTCGGCGGACCCTGTGGTCTGGTACCCCGGCGAGTGGCAGGACCTGGCGAGCCGCGAGCGGGTGATCGTCTTTCCGGAGCGGCGCCAACTGGTCGTCGACCAGCCCACCCAGTTCACCCGGGCACAGCTCTCACAGTTCGCCCATCTCGTCGACACCACCGGTTCGGGCTCGTATCTCTACGAACTCCGCCGCGAGGACGTCTGGCAGGCCCCCTACGAGTCCCTGGAGGAGCTCATGGAGACGGTCAGAGACGTCCTCCCGGAGCGCGAGCCCGCCCTCTCGGAGTTCATCGCCGACCAGTGGAAGCGTGCAAACCAGTTCGTCCTCCGGACCCACGAGGACGGCTACACCGTGCTGGCGGCCGAGACGGCCGAACTGATGGGGAACGTCGCCCGCGAGCAACTCGACGACGGCCAGCTCCGGGCACCCATCGACGAGGAGACCAGTTGGGTCGCCGCGGAGAAGGTCGCCGCGGTCAAACGCCGCCTCTACGAGGCGGGGTATCCCGTCCGTGACGAGCGCGACCTCGAGACCGGCGACCCCCTCCCCGTGGACCTTGACCTCGACCTCCGGGGCTACCAGCAGGAGTGGGTCTCGCAGTTTCTCGAGACCAAATCCGGCGTGTTGGTCGGCCCGCCGGGCAGCGGGAAGACCGTCGCCGCGATGGGTATCCTCGCCGAACTCGAGGGTGAAACACTGATCCTCGTCCCCGGCCGCGAACTCGCGGGCCAGTGGCGCGAGGAGTTGCTCGCTCACACCACCCTGGAGCCGGAGCAGGTCGGGGAGTACCACGGCGGGGCAAAGGAGGTCCGGCCGGTGACTATCGCCACCTACCGGAGCGCGGGGATGGACCAGCACCGACAGCTGTTCGACAGCCGGGAGTGGGGGCTGGTGGTCTACGACGAGGTCCACCACATCCCCGCGCCGGTCCACCGCCGGAGTGCGGACCTGCAGTCACGGGCCCGGCTCGGGCTCTCCTCGACGCCCGTCCGGGAGGACGACCGCGAGGAGGAGATCTACACGCTCGTCGGCCCACCGATCGGCACCGACTGGGACGCGCTGTTCGAGGAGGGCTTTGTCGCCGAGCCCGAGGTGGAGATCCGGTATGTCCCCTTCGCCGACGAGGCGGGGGACGCCTACGCCGCGGCGGAGGGCCACGAGCGCCGGCAGGTCGCCGCCGCCAACCCCGCAAAAGCCGCGGAGGTCGAGCACCTGCTGGGCCGCCACCCACAGGCAAAGGCGCTGGTCTTCGTCGAGTACCTGGACCAGGGGCGGGCGCTCTCGGCCGCCCTGGACGCCCCGTTTATCAGCGGCGAGACACCCCACCACCGGAGAGAGAGCCTGTTCGAGCGGTTCCGGGATGGGTCGGAGCCGACGCTCGTGGTCTCGCGGGTCGGCGACGAGGGGATCGACCTCCCCAGTGCGCAGGTCGCGGTCGTCGCCTCGGGGTTAGGTGGCTCCCGACGGCAGGGGGCCCAGCGGGCCGGCCGGACGATGCGCCCGACGGGGAGTGCCCGGATGTACGTCCTCGCCACGCGGGGGACCCGCGAGGAGGAGTTCGCCCGCCAGCGGATGCGACACCTCTCGGAGAAGGGGGTTCGGGTGACCGAGCGCGACAGCGAAACCGACGGCGGGGCGGACGCCGACGGTGAGTCCGACGCCGCCTAAACAACGGCAACGACGCCTTTCATACCGAAGCTCTTGTGTGGCCCACAGAAGTAGCGAAACGTCCCACTGCTGTCAAAGGAGTACTCGAAGTGAGCGCCGGAGTCGACGTAGATATCGCTCCTGAACTCGCCGCCCTCGTCGACGACGTTGTGTTGCTGGCCCTTTCCGGTCCACTCGAACTGGACGGTGGTGCCGGCGTCGACGACGACCGCCACCGGGGAGTAGGCGTAGTTCCCGCCGTTGCCCTCTGTGCCGACCGCGACCGTCACCGACGAGGCACCCTGCTCGTCGACGACGGTCCCGTCGTAGTTGCCGGCGTCGGAGAGGTACTCGTCGACGGCAGCCGCGTCGTACCCCGACCCGGAGCCGTCACCCCCCGCGGCCGTTCCGCCGCCGTCACCGGACTCGGGCGTATCGCCGCTATCACCCTCATCGCCGGCACACCCGGCGAGCAGTCCCGCGGCTGCGAGGCTGCCGAGGCCACCGAGCACCGTTCGTCGCTCTACCGGGCGACCTGAACTGTTGTTAGTCACCGTAACAGGATATCGGGGACCGAGTCGGTTAAGCTAGACGAAAGCGAGTTTACCGTCAGCCGTATGTCTCGGCCTGCCCCGTTGCGGGGCCTCGACGTAACTCGTTCGACGACGGCTGCCCGGCGGCCGAGACGGTTGCCGGGCCGGTCACCGACGCCACTCGGGGAACCTGTTGTGTCCGAGGAACCGACGGCTCAGACGTCGATACTGACCGGCCCGTCGTCCGTCTCCGTCGCCTCGTCGTCCGGTGTCGCGCCGGGCTCCGGCCTGTCGTCACCGTCGCCGGCGCGGTCCTCGAGCAGGAGGCCGACGCCGCCGGCGGCGACCATCCCGACACCACTCGCCCGGACCGCCCGGACGTACCAGTCCTGGGCCTCGAGGTCAGCGGCGTTCTCGAACCCGAGCAGCCCCATCCGGACGCCCAACGAACTCGCGAGCCGCGGCGCGAGCGCGGCGAACAGCCCGTAAGCGGCGACAAACGCGTATCCGGCCTTGCGGAGTGGTGCAGGGAGCATACCCCTGCGTTCCGGGCCAACCCACCTGAATCCTCCGGGACCACCCGGCGGCCGCGACGGCACACCCGGGGCTAGCCGCCGGTCAGGAGTGCCAGCGGGCGTCGACGAGTGTCCGCTGGACCGCACTCTCGCCGACCGCCTCGGCCAGTGTCTCGTAGGACGCCCGCTCGGCGCGGTCGGTCGCGTCGGCCACCAGGCGGGAGACGATGAACTCCGGGGTCGACCGGCCAACCGTCTCGAAGCGGGGCTGGTAATCGACGTCGAGTTCCAGCGCAGTGGTCAGCCCCTCGGCGAAGATGCCGTCGACGCGTGCCGCCCCGGGTAGGGGTTCGAGGTCGTCGGCAAGGTGAGTAACGAACACCCCCAGGGCGTCGCTGTCGACGGTCAGCGTCACCAGCCCGTGCAGGAGGTCGGCCGCGCTGCCGGGTTCGGTGATGGCCTCGAACTCGTCGACGAGCATCAGCGTCCGGCCACCCTCGCTCAGCGGTGGGACCACCGACCGCAGCGTCGACTCCAGTACCCCGGCGTTGAAGCTAGCGTGACGGCGGTGGAAGACAACGGCGTCGACGGGACCGACCTCCGCCGCGCTCGCAGGCACCGGCAGCCCCATCTGTGCGAGCACCTGGACCTGACACAGCGTCTCCAGAAGCGTCGTCTTTCCCCCGCTGTTCGCGCCCGTGAGGACGGCTACACGGTGGCTGGGTGGCACGGTCGCCCGCGGGACCGCGAGGTCGTGGTCACCGACGGCGTAGGTGACCGGCTGGAGCCCCTCGCCGGCGTCTGCCAGAAACAGGTTCCGGGCGTCGACAGCCCCTGTGACCTCCCGCTCGACCAGTGTCGGCCGGGTCAGCTCGAAGGCCAGCGCAAAGCGGGCCAGCGAGACGTCGACGGCGATATCGTCGACCGCGGAGACGGCCCGCTGGACTGTCCCCTCCGCCGCCTCGAGCGTCCCCTCCAGTGTCGCCTGTACCTCCGCCTCCCGCTCCTCGACGGCCGTCCGGAGGTCGTCGGCCAGCGCACGGAGCGTCTCGCCGACGAACCCGCGCGCGTCGGCGGCGTCAGTCGCCATCGCCCCGCGAACCCGGGCGGCGTCGGCACCGGTCTCGGCTGTCACCTGGCGGGCAAAGGCGTCCCGGAGTTCGTCGGTCCCCCGCGCCCCCTCGCCGACCCGCTCGACCACCTGGCCCGGCGTGGCAGCCATGTCCTCGACGGCGCCCAGCCGCTCGCGGAGGGCGTCGAGCCGGTCGTCGGCCCCCGCGCCGACACCGGACTCGCCGAGCCCCGCGAGGGCCGTCGCCGCCTCTTCGAGCGTCCCCGCGTCCAGGTCGGCGAGCGGGGCGAAGACACCGGCATCGACGCCGGTCGAGTTGAGCGCCAGCGCCGCCTCGACGGCCGCGCGCCGGCCGCCGCCGCTGTCGTAGTCCTCGAAGCCCGCGAGCACCGCCTCCCGGTCGGCCTCGGGCAGGTCGGCCCACGTGTCCCGCGCGGCGATGACATCGTCGAGCCGGGCCTCCATCGCCGCACGGTCGGCAAGCGGCGTGAGGGTCCGGATCCGGTCGCGGGCCGCCGCGGTGACCGCGTACTCGCCGGCGATGTCGAGGATCGTCTTGTAGACGTCCCGGGCGTCAGGGGTTGCGAGCAGGTCCATCGCCGCGCCGCCGTTTGCGTGCCGGAGCACGCGTGTCGCCCGCCCGCGTGGCAGTCCGGCGTCGGTCAGCGCTCGCACGTCGCCGCGCTCGATGGCGTCGATGGCGGCCGCTACCCCCAGACTCTCCGCGAGCAGCTCCCGGGTCTTCGGCCCGACGCCCCAGTACTCGTCCAGTCGCATCGGCTTGAGCCACCGGCCCAACCGTCTTAGGTATGTCCCCTCACACCCCGCGAAACGGGGG
>CAZQZE010000030.1:0-14433 GCA_964597715.1 uncultured Halobacteriales archaeon | reverse complement strand
CCGCGCGAATCCGTGGGCCGTTATCAGCACGACACGCCTCGCGGGGCGGTCTGCCAGCGGGCCGACCTCCCGGCGCAACTGGTCGCCCAGCACACGTACTGTCACAGAGACTGTACCATATCCGAGATAGGGTCATAACAAATCGCAGGCGGACCGCTTGGCACAGCTATAAGTTCGCATCGCCCGTTGACGCCGGCACATGAGCGACACCGAAACCCCCGGAGAACGCGTCGAGGAGACCACCAGTTGGCCGGAACTGGCTACCGGGCTCTACGAGCGGCTGACCGGGCGTGGCGCGGAGACCGTCTCCCAGTTCGAGGACACGCAGGTCACGGTTCCGGGCAAGACCGACGAGGACGCCGAACACGCACACCGGGAGAGAGACGGGACACTCCGGGCCACCACCGAGCGTGAGTGACGCCGACCCGGGCCTCGTCGGGGTCGTCCGGGGGCTGACCCGGCAGGCCCCCGGGTTCGCCGTCGACGCCAACCTCTCGGTGACGGTCGACGGGACGCGGCTGGCTATCAGCACCCACGCCGAACGACTCCGCGTACAGGTGCCCTCGGTTACCGTCGGACTCCGCCTCGCCCGCAACGACCGTGACCGGCTGCCGACCGTTGCCGGCCTGTTGGACGACGCCGGGCTGACCGCCGAGGTCCGGGTCGGTAACGCGGTTCTCGCTGTCCTCGGCGCCGAGGCGACACCCGGTGCGCCGGCCCGGCGTCTCGGTCTCGACGCGGTGGAACTCCGCCCGCGCGGTGTGGTGGCGGCTGCGCTCCGTCTCCGGTGAACCGCTCTCCGAAGGGAAAGTTCCTTTAGCCGACGCGCACCCACCTCCAGGTAGGCGCGGTTGGTCTAGCTGGTTAGGACAGTGGCCTTCCAAGCCACTTGCCCGGGTTCGAATCCCGGACCGCGCACCTCCATCCGTTCGCCGTCTTGTGGCTTTGGCCTGTACCGAGGGCAATATGACGCCACAATCGCAGGCCATCAAAGTCAGGGTGAACCGACCATCCCGACGCTGTCGGGCGATTACCGCTGTTGGACCGCCACCCCGGTCCGCTTTCGTCAGTTGGTCGGCTTGAGACGACCCGTGGGCGCGGGCTCGGAGATCCAGTTCGAATCTCGCTCCTCGAGCGTCTCCCATCTCAACTTCCGGAGAATTCTATCCTCCGAGTTGGGTGAGGAGTTCGTCGAATACCGTCGCACGAGCGGCAAATTTCCTGCCAGCGGTATTGGCTGCGAGGAGTCCGGTACTCGCCCCCGTCTTCGCCGCGTTCATCAGGTGTTCGAGTACGCTTGGGACCAGGACCGGTTCGTACTGTGGTTGAATCCGAAGTTGGCGGGTGAGTCCGTAGGTGGCCTACGGGAGGACATCACAACGAGAACCGACGGAGATGATTACACACGAGTGACAAGCGTACGTTCGTCGACACGAGGGAAACGTACGTTAGGTTCGTTGACATGGATTGGGAGCCGGCAACCCGCCTCCGCGAGGACTTCGACGGCGCCGTCGGCCGGCCTCTCAGCTCTGCCAGTACCCCTGTTCGGCCTGTGCGAGTTGGTGTTTCTGGATCTTCCCGGTGGCGGTTTTCGGGAACGCCTCGACGAACTCGACGGCCTTCGGCGACTCGAACCCGGCCAGTCGCTCGCGGGCGTACTCCCGGATGTCCTCGGCGTCGGCGTCGACGCCCTCGGCGGGGACAGCGAAGGCGGTCACAGCCTCCCCCCAGCGGTCGTGCGGGAGTCCGACCACCGCGAGTTCGTCGACGGCCGGATGGTCGAGCAGCGTCGATTCGACCTTCTGTGTAGAGACGTTCTCCCCGCCGGATTTGATCATGTCCTTCTTCCGGTCGACGAACTTCAGCAGGCCGTCCTCGTCGAAAAACCCCATGTCGCCCGAGTGGAACCAGCCGTGGGAGAAGGCCTCCCGGGTGGCTTCCTCGTTTTTCAGGTAGCCGTCCATCACGTTGGGGCCGCGGTAGACAATCTCGCCGACCTCCCCCCTGTCGAGGAGCGTCCCGTCGTCGTCCATGATGGCGATGTCCGTGTTCGCGGCGGCGTGGCCCCAGTAGTTGCCCTCCTTTTGGAGTTGCCACTCCGGGTGGTAGACGCAGGTGGGCGGGTACGCCTCGGTCTGGCCGGACGCCAGCGCGAACTCAGCGTCGAACGTCTCGATACACCGTTCGAGGCTCTCGCCGCCGATCGGCGTCATGGCGTACAGACACCGGCGGACCGAGGAGAGGTCCCGGTCGTCGATGTCCGCCCGGCCCGCCAGCCCCTCGAACATCGCGGGCAGGAGAAACACCCAGGTCAGCCCCTCTGTCTCGACGTCACGGAGGAACTGGTCGGGGTCGAACCCGCGCCGGACCACCGTCGTCGCCGACGCGTGCATGGCCCCTTTCACCATCGTCAACTGGGCACAGTGAAACAGCGGCATCACCCCGCTCACCACGTCGTGACGGTCGATGTCGTTGTCGAGTGCGGCGTTGACCGAGCCGGCGTGGATCGCCTTGTGCGAGAGGAGTACCCCCTTCGGCCGGGAGGTCGTCCCCGAGGTGTACATGATCTGTGCGAGGTCCTCGTCGTGGATCTCGACCCCCGGGTCGGCCGGGCTCGCGCCGTCGACGAACGCCCGGAACGCCGGGTGCCCGGTGTCGGTCCCGTCCTGTTCGATGGTCGCGAGAGTGTCGAGGCCGCGGTCGTCGAGCACCCCCTCGACCTTCCGGTAGAAGGCGTCGTCGACCAGCACGGCGTCGGCATCCGAGTGGCCGAACTCGTAGTCGATATCCTCGGGGGTGATCTCCGGGTTGACCGGCACGGCAACCACGCCGGCTTTCAGTGCGCCGAAGTACGCTTCGAGGAACTGCAGGCTGTTGCCGGTGACGAAGGCGAGGCGGTCGCCCGGTTCCAGCCCCGCGTCCAGAAAGGCGTTTGCGGCGCGGTTCGCGCGGCCGTCGAACTCCGCAAACGTCACCCGCTCGTCGGCCGCAGGGGCGATGAATCCGACCTTCTCCGGGTAGCGGTTGCCGACCCGACGCGCGATGTCCCCGCCGGCGGTCCGGGCGATAGCGTTCGCCCGCTCGACCGACCCCGTGTCGTGTGGTAGCTCTTGTCGTGACACGTGTTGTCGCTGTGTGCCGGGGCTAAAGAATATGTGGGACAGGTGGCCGTCGGTGCAGGGACGACGAGCACGGAACGCGCGACAGCCCGTCGCACGTCGCTCGCGTTGGCGTGGTCCGTCCCGGTATCCCGCAGGGTGACGCGGCAGCGCTTCCCCTCGGTGTCGGGGCCGTCGGCCTGGTGCTGTCGGCCGCCACGGTCCACCACCTCCCTGACCGGGAGAGCCGCCGGAGTCTCGCGGCACTCGCTCGCGTGCTCGCAGCCGGGGGCCGGGGGCTGGTCAGTGCTACCGACCCTCTACCGAGGCCCGGTAGCGCCCCGCATACCGGTTACCGGTAGATTTTGCCCCTCCCCCCGCGGGGGTGACCGGCCAACGGGTCGACTGATGACGCGACCAACGGCGCGGCCGCCGGACCGACCCGGAGCTGGGTCGTCCCGTCCCCGTTCACCGGCCGCCGCCAACCGGAGGGCTGACTCTGCCGACTGGGTCTGATACTGCTTTCCCGTCCCCCGCGACCCCTCTGGAGCATCTCTAAACTGTCTCAAGAACGAGAAATATACCCTCAGAAGCGGCCTACATTATTAGGCTATTTATATACGCTTCTCCGTCACATAAATATACGTATGAGTGGGAGCGAGTGTAAGGGGACTGAATATCGACCTCGAGATGACCTGGTGCGTATCCTCCACGTCGACGACGATCAGCCGTTCCTGGAGGTGAGCGAGGCGTACCTCGATATGGAACTCCCTGCTGCCGAAGTGACAACGGTAACGAAGCCGACTGAAGCCCTCGACCTCCTTACCGAGCACCCATTCGACTGTATCGTCAGTGACTATGAGATGCCCAGGATCGACGGGCTAGAACTGTTAGAGCGTGTCCGAGAGACGTATCCGAACCTCCCATTCCTGTTATATACCGGGAAGGGCAGCGAGTCAATCGCGAGCCAGGCGATTAATGCCGGCGTCACCGGCTACTTCCAGAAAGGCGGTTCCGAACAACACGAACGGCTCGCAAATCGGGTCACTCACGCAGCCACGGAGTACCGCGCAAACCTCGACTCCAAACGGTACTCCGCCGCCCTCCAGGCGCTCGGATACCCGATGTACGTCGTTGATTCTTGTGGCCGATTCACGTATGTTAACGAGGCATTTGCGGAGTTCACCGGCTATCGCTCCGAAGAGGTTGTTGGGGCGGAACCGTCACTGGTCAAGACCGATGAGAGCACCGAACGGGCGAACGAGGCGTTACGCTCGGTCGTGTCGTCGTCGGGTCCGGATGTTGAACAGTTCGAAATCGAAGTTCTCACCGCCGATGGTGAGGTCGTCCCTTGCCGGGACCACATCGCGCCGCTGCCGTTCGAGACGGAGTATCGCGGTTGCACCGGCATCCTTCGGGATATCACCACACAGCGCCGCCGGCGCGAGGAACTTGCCGAGAAGAATGAGCGGCTGGAACACTTTATCTCAGCGGCTGCTCACGACCTCCGGACGCCACTGATGACCGCCCAGACCGCGGCGTCGATGGCTCACCGGACGGACGACTCAGAGTTTTTCGACCAGGTTGACGAGGCACACGACCGATTGGAGCGGATTCTCGACGAACTGTTAACAGTCGCTCGTGAGGGACAGGACACGGCTGTCACCGAGGCGGTTGCTCTCACCGAGGCGGGACGCACCGCGTGGGAGAGTGTCGAAACTGACGCTGCCGACCTCACGGTGAGAGACTCGGCGACGCTCGCGGCGAGTCCCAGTCGGTTCCGCCGGTTGCTTGAGAACCTGTTCCAGAACGCGGTCGCCCACGGCGGCGAGACAGTTGCTGTCACGCTTGGGACGCTTGATGACGACGCGGGCTTTTATATCGCCGACGACGGCCCCGGGGTCCCTGCTGAGGGTCGTGAAGACGTGTTCGACCCTGGATACACGACCGCAGACGACGGTACCGGGTTCGGCCTCTCGATAGTCACCCGGATTGCCGACGCACACGGCTGGGAGGTGGTGGTAACTGAAAGCGCCGACGGTGGGGCGCGATTCGAGGTGACGAACGTTGAGTTTTCATCCTCCGATGGACTCCAGGTTGGGCCGGCACGCTAAGTGTCCCTCTGATGAGCAGGGGCGTCGAGACATCGACGCTAACGAGCGGGACAACGGGGTGAAAACGTGAGTCTCGGGGGAGTGTGGCCGGCCAGGCGATTCCCGACATAGCCCGCTGACCAGGGGGCGATGGGTGGCAAATACCCCTGGAGAACGACAGCGGCGACCGCTTAGGTGAGTTGGCGTTTGCCCCAACCGTCTCGAGTGTAGTATATGTACACATGACCCCTGTTCGGCGAGCATACACACCTGTGTCAGAAGGGGAACACTGGGAGACCGATTCCCGTCTCTGCACAACCACCATCCTGCACCACAACCCCCTTTCGTCCCTTTCGGTTGCTGTGAACACCAGTCACAGCGGATGACAGTAGTGACACAACCCGGCACTCTCCCAGCTCAGACGAACCGGCAGTATACTGAGGGATTGGGGCCGCTCACGGAGCCCATCATCGGACAAGGCGCAAAATTCTGCCAGACTGTCTGTTAGCATCACACCGTTTTGAACCCCTCTCAAAGAAGGAACGTCCGAACAGCAACCGGCACAGGCACCAACGACTTTACTGAGCACCGTTGAAAGACACGGTAACTGGTCGAAGGGAACCGAAACGGTGGCTCCGGCCGCCAGGTCAACGACAAACCGCCCGTTTCCCTTCCGCTCCTGGCACGCCCACGGCCGCGTGGGCCCGGGTGTCGGCAGTCACCACACCGTGAGGACGGTTCGTACACGTTCGACCCCAGCCGGCGGAGACGGTACTGTAGCCGTCGGGTGTGACCGCGCACTCCACGGAGGCTAATACACCGGAGAGTCAGGCGTCCGTGCCCGACGTTTGTCGGGAGAGCAAGCCCCAGTTTGCCACCATCAGGGGTGTGAGGTAGTTCAGAACGACCCTAACCCACAGTGAGAGGTGCAGTCCAAAGAGCGCGGTCGCGTGATTAAACAGTGTCAGCCACGTCCCAATAAAGAGCGCAATCCCTGTGGTTCGGAGGAGATGGTCCCGTTCGAAGCAGACTCGGAGTGGGTTGTTAGCGTGACTCATAGATACTGTCAACCAATCTTGAATAGATAAATATACCGACTCGGAGGGTAGGGTGTGTAGAGAGTAAACTCTCAGACTGAGAGGGACCGAACGTCGCCCCCGACGGCAAACGCACCGTCTCACCCCGGCTCAAACATCCGGGCCGCTGACTGCGAGGGAAAGTAGGTTACCGTCGAAGGCGGCCCGGTTGGCCCGCCCGAGTGGTGTGTCTGCGCGGTTTCGAATAGGTGTCCCACCGAACTCCGAGGTCGGTGTCCTGGTGACCGGGTTCCGGGTCGGGACATCACACCTGGCACTGTCGGGTGTACGCCTCTCAGTAGTTTTCCTGCCCGGAGGGGGTATCGAAAGGCGTACGGCCGACAGTATCAGTCGCCTTCCATCACACTCAGCCGCGGTTGGTCACCCCGGATGTTGCGGTCACTGAGCGTCTCGGTAAGCTCGAAGCCCTCGTACCCTTTCTGTGCCACCTCCTGGATCGTCTGGTGGTACACGTCGACGCCCCCGATATACGGGGTGAAGACGGTGGGCTTGTCCTCGATGTTGCGGTTCATGTACCACGAGTCCGCCGTGGGGTACAGCGTCTGCTGTGCCACCTCGGTGTTGTGGGCGGTCCACGCCTCCTCGGCCTCTTTTGTCGGCTCGACGAGTCGAACGTCGTTTTCGGCAAAGTGATTGAGCGCGTCGGCCACCCACTCGACATGGTGCTCTATCGACACCGGCATGTTACTGAGCACTGACGGGCTCTGTGGACCGGTGATGGTGAACATATTCGGGAAGCCGTGGACCCCCAGGCCCAGATACGTCTGCGGGCCGTCCTCCCACTTGTCGTCCAGGGTCAGGCCGTCCCGTCCCGTGATATCCATATTCAGGAGGGTCCCGGTCATCGCGTCGAAGCCGGTCGCGTAGATGACCATATCGAACTCGCGGTGGCCGTCACCGGTCTGAATGCCCTCCGGGGTCACCCGCTCGACGGGGTCCTCGGTCACGTCCACCAGACTCACGTGGTCCTCGTTGAACGTCTCGTAGTAGTTCGTGTGCAGCGGGGGTCGCTTTGTGGCGTAGTAGTGGCCCCGAGGCACGAGCTTCTCCGCGAGGGCCGGGTCCTCGACCGTCCCCTCGATTTTCTCGCGAATAAACTGTGAGACCTTCTCGTTCGTCTCCGGATTGAACACGAGGTCCTCGAAGGTGAGCATGAACCGGAACCCGCCCTCCTTCCAGCGTGGCTCCAGGATCTCCCTCACCTCCTCCATCGGGCGGTCCTCTGCCGTCTGGTACGCCGGCTCGAACGGGTGGCCGAACCCGTTTTCGTGTGCCGCTTCGAGGATCTCGTCGTAGTTTTTCTGAATCTCGTCCCAGTCCTCGTCCTCGAGTGGTCGGTCCCGTGCCGGTATCGCGTAGTTTGGCGTTCGCTGGAAGACAGTGAGATGCTCGATATCCTCCTCGGCAACCTTCGGGATCACCTGGATGCCGGACGCTCCGGTGCCGATCACCGCGACCCGCTTGTCGGTAAAGTCGACCCCGTCGTGCGGCCAGCGGCCGGTGTGGTATGCCTCCCCCTCGAAGGAATCCCTGTTGTCAAAGTCCGGCACCCACGGTTCGGAGAGACAGCCAACAGCGGTGACGAAAAACTGCGAGGTTACCGTCGAGCCGTCGTCAGTCTCGACCTGCCACTGACCGTCCGTGTCGTCGAACGAGGCCGAGGTCACCTCGGTGTCGAATTCGATGTCCTCTCGCAGGTCGAGTTCGTCGGCAACGAACCGGAGATACTCGAGCACCTCCGGCTGTGACGGGTAGCGTTCGCTCCACTGCCACCCCTCCAAGATGTCCTCGTTGAACGAGTAACAGTACACGTGACTCTCACTGTCACACTGTGCGCCCGGGTACCGGTTCCAGTACCACGTCCCCCCGACATCGTCCGCCTTCTCTATCACCTTCACCGACAGACCGTGCTTGTCCCGAAGACGGTGCAACTGGTACAGTCCGGAGAAGCCGGCGCCCACGATGACCGCGTCGTAGTCCGTCTGGTATGTGGTCCCCCTCGGCTGTTCACGATTCGTGGTCATGGCAACACGTATTCATCACGATCGTACGGTACATAAATCTTGTCAGCAGCGGTGAGGGTATGCTGAGTTGGAAGGTATCCACGAAGCTCACAACCGTACCGTCTATCAGTGAGCAGTATTTCGGATGTCAGCCCCGACGTCGTCGAGCAACTCACGGGCCCTGGTTAGGTCCATCGGACCCGTTAACATCTGTGCGATACCGTGGATACAGTCCTCGTAATTGTGATGTTGGACGGAGACACCAGCGTCTCTGAGCCGTTGCGCGTAGGCCGCCCCCTCGTCACGAAGCGGGTCAAGCCCGCAGGTGACCACCGTCGCCGGCGGAAGTCCATCGAGGCTCTGTGCCTGCATCGGCGACGCATACGGGTGTTTGCCGTCGATCTCGTTCTCGAGATAGTGGTCCCAGAACCACCGCATATCCTGCTCCGAGATCATCCCTCCCTCGCCGTTCTCCTCGTAGGAGGGGGTATCGAAGTCGTGGTTGGTGACGGGATAGATCAGCACCTGACGGGCAATCGACGGCCCATCATCGTCACGAGCGCGAAGCGCGACGGCTGCTGCGAGGTTACCGCCTGCCGAGTCGCCACCGACCATCACACTGTCCGTATCAACCTGCATCGTCTCGGCGTTCTGCACTATCCACTCAAGGGCCGCGTAACAGTCCTCGAGCGGGGTGGGAAACTTGTGCTCGGGCGACAGTCGGTAGTCGACCGAGACCACCATACAGTCGGTGTTGTTACATATCACACGGCAGGTTTCGTCGTGCGTGTCGAGGTCGCCGATCACCCACCCGCCACCGTGGTAGTACAACAGCGTCGGGTATGGTCCCTCGCCCTCCGGAATATACACCCGGATTGGGACCGCATCGTCGGTGATAGACAGCTCCATTATGTCCCCGACGGGCTCCGGTTGCTCCGGGTCCGGGAACATCTCCTTTGCGAACTGTCTGGCTCCGTCCGGCGACAGCGACCAGAACTGCGGCACTGGTTCGGTCCCCATCTGCTGAAGCAGACCGGCAATCTCCGGGTGTGGCTCATCCGCCGCCTCTGACATCGGGCTGTCGATAGACATCAGGATAGATCCTTACATTCGCCCCACATAATATTAACCCAGAATGGATATCCCGCCGACAGGTTTGCCGCCGGAGCGGGCCGTTTGCCCCACACGATAGGTGGCATTCGCAACCGTCTCGCATCCCACAGTTCCCTCGCAACTCCGCTCCACCCGCCACCATGCCGCTCCGCGAATGCGGTTGCGTGAGTCGCCCCGGGGTCAACCCCCGAGTCCCACCGTTTCTGACCACCCGCACACGTTGAATCCGGGGTCGGGGCGGGGTCCGGTCCCTGTGGCTTCACCGTCGAAGGCAACAGGCAGGTCGAAATGTCGCCGCTTCGGTCGGCAACAGCCACGTCGCGACGACATCATCTAGCTTGGCACATTCGTCGACCTGCGCGCCTCCGAGATACCGCAGGCGTACCCACAGCACGTCGACAGCTCCGAGACCGGCCAGTACCGCATACCTGTACTTTGCGGGGGGAGAGAGACTCAGCAGCGGCGGAAACCGACGTGACGCCGGCCGACTGGCGCTCATCAAGCGCGACCGCCAGCGTTTCCGGAACCCGGAGAACATCCGCTCTCGGTGGGCCACTCGTCGGCCTGACCGAACGCAGGACAAACTTGAAACTACTCCCCCCAAACAGTAGCGCATGGGAGACAGGCCCACGGGTAGGCTAGTGTATCTATCCGAACCGGAGCAGGTAGAGCTAAAGGAGTACGACGTTCCGGAGCCGGAACCGGGGGCGGTGCTGACCGAGGTTGAGCAGGCAAACGTCTGTGGCTCGGAACTGCACATATGGCGAGGCCATCACCCGGAGGTGAATGAGGGCGTGCTCGGGCACGAGGTGCTCTGTCGGGTGAGTGAGCTTGGTGAAGACGTCGAGACGGACTACGCGGGCAACGCGGTCGAGGAGGGGGACATGGTTGCGCCGGCGTACTATATCACCTGCCGACGGTGCCCGTCCTGCCAGGAGGGCCAGTTCAATCTCTGTCAGAACGCGTATCAAAACTGGTCGAAATCACCCGAGGAGTCGCCACACTTTCACGGCACCTTCGCAACCCACTATTTCATTCATCCCAATCAGTACTTCTACAAGGTCCCGGAAGGCCTCGACCCGTCGATTGCTGCAGGGGCAAACTGTGCGCTCTCGCAGATGCTGTACGGTCTCGACAAGGTCGGTGTCGAGTACGATGAGACGGTCGTCGTGCAGGGCGCCGGCGGGTTGGGGCTGAACACCGTTGCCATCGCTCAGGAGCGCGGCGCCGAGACGATTGTCATCGAAGGCATCGACCGCCGGATCGACCGCGCCCGTGCGTTCGGCGCGGACCACGTGATCGATTTCCGGGAGTACGAGACCGCAGCGGAGCGTGCCGAGCGGGTCCACGAACTCACCGACGGGGTCGGTGCTGACGTCGGGGTCGAGGTTGCGGGTGTCCCGGACGCCTTTGCCGAGGGTATTCGGTTCGTTCGTGACGGCGGCCGGTATCTCGAGGTCGGCAACGTCAGCCCCGGCCAACTGACGGAGTTCGACCCCGGATTGCTGACCCGGTCGGCTCTGACGATCGAGGCTGTGGTCAGGTATCAGCCGTGGTATCTCCAGCGAGCCCTTCGATTTCTCGAGCGAAACGCAGAGAAGTACCCTTACGAGGACCTCATCGACGCGCACTTCGAACTCAACGATGTCGACGAGGCCCTTGCGGAGTCTGACTCCCGTGGCGTCACCCGCGCGGCGTTGACCCCGTCTCACAGCGACTGACGGCTCGGCGGTCGTATTCGGCACACTCGCGGACAGTGTGTCACTGTGTGCCCACGCGGTTCACCTGTTCCACACTGCTGGGCGGGCAGGTACTGGGTCCGAGGCGATGGCAGGGCCACACGGGAACTCGGCGACGCTACGTATACATTCAGACGGGTGTGTGCTAACTGAATACGTTACGCATATATCACGGATGCGTCAGCCCCGCCGGCGGCCCGCTCGGGGGGTAGCGTATTCGGGAACAACGTGCAATCCGGCCGTGGTCGTCGGTGCGTGACCGGCGAGGCCACTTGATGTCTGCTCAACCCCGGTCACATTCAGCGCCGCTGGTCACCCTGGGGTGGTTGTTGTCCCTGTGCGCCCTGTGGGGGCCGTTGTAGTGTGGTGTCATTACTCCCCACAGCGGCGCGATTGTCTCTCTCAACCCCGTCAGCAACCACCGTGTACAGAGACCCCAGGACCCCTGGAACGGCTCTCAAAACCCCCCGGAAAGAAGGGGTGCCCCGGTACCCCGGACCGCGCACTCCGTGTCGCCTTTGCCCGCTCACTCCCCGCGGACTCGCGCGTAACAGTTCCCGCTCGCAAGCCAGGTCTCCCCGACCGTCAGCGGACTCGCGTCGAGGTCGGCCTCGAACTCGTCGGGCGCGTAAATGTGGTAGAACCGTGGGACAGTCTCGCCGTCTGGGAGTGTCCAGTCGACGGTCGTGTCGAACCCACCTGTCCCGTCGGGGTCGGCATCGAATCGGTCGTGGGCCGTACTCCAGGCGCTCACGAGCCCTGCCCCTCCGGGCGCGAGCACCCGGGCGAGTTCCGCGAGACTCCCCCGGCGGGTCCCGCGGTCGGGGAGATGGTGTAGCGTCGCGATGTAGAGGGCGATGTCGACGCTGCCGGTGTCGACGGGTAGACAGGCGGCGTCCCCCTGGAGAAGCGCCACCGTGTCACCCACCCGGGACCGGGCCTCTGTGAGCAGGCCACGGCTGGCGTCGAGCCCCAGCGTACGGTCGACCCGTTCGGCCAGTGGTTCGGCGTTCCGGCCGTTCCCACAGCCGATATCTAGCCCGACTGTGCCGCTTCGCCCGCCCAGAAACTCGCGGGTTTCGGGCCAGGCGTGGTGACGGGTCTCGGCGAAGTGTGGGGCAATCGTGTCGTAGACGTCGCGCACGCGCTCGGGCGACCGGGCCGGTCGCCGGTCCCGGGTCGCCTCGGCGTCCCCCGCATCCGTCTCAGGAGTACTGTCGCTCACTCGGCGTCGGTCTCCGGGTACGCCTCGGCGAGCAACTCTCCGTCCTCGGCCAGCCGCTCGCGGACCGGCGCGATGACCTCCGAGATAGCCTCGGCCGCCGCGGGCTTGAGGTCCGCCGGGTGGAGCTCCTCGCTCAGGAAATCCGCCTCCAACTCCCCGTATGACCCGTAGACGAGGTCGCCGCCGTACTCCTCGGGGCGTTCGACGACGAACTCCTCGCGGTCACGCGCCGCGAGCACCGGGAAGACGAGATGGTCCAGATACTCCAGGACCCCATTACTCTCGACCTCCCCCATCGGGCAGTAGGCGTCGTCGATCTTCGTCGCCACCGCATCGGGGCTGTCAGTGAGGTTCACCGTCGACCCCTCGTCGGAGGCACTCATCTTCCCGCCGGAGAGTCCAGAGAGCAGCGGCGCGAACAGACAGACCGGCTCGTGCCAGCCGTGGTCGGGGAGGACCTCCCGCGAGAGCATGTATATCCCTCGCTGGTCGACCCCGCCGTAGGCGATGTCGGCCTCCAGCGCCTTCACGTCGAGTGACTGCATCAACGAGTACAGCAGCCCGCCCAGGTTGGGGCTCTCGCTCTCGCGGACGACCTCGCTGCCGGCGCGACGGGCGCGTGCGACGGTCGTCTCCGCGGCCATCCGGTACAGTTCGAGGGTGTACTCCTCGTCGAGTTGGAACTCCGTGCCACGGACGAACGACACCGCCTCGGGGTCCGCGCCGGCGGCCTCGACCATCGCCTCGATGGCCGCCCGATAGTACGCCGAGCGGGCGTCGAGCAACTCGAAGGGGCTCTTCTCGTCGTCGAGGTGGGCGTGCAGGTCCGCGACCAGTACCGTGACGTCCAGCCCGGCCTCGATGAAATCCGCCAGCTTCCGGATCGTGGTGAAGTGGCCGATGTGCATCTCCCCGGTCGGTGCGTAGCCGATGTAGACCGATGGGGAGTCGCGCTCCAGCAGGTCCGACAACTCCTCCTCGGTAACGACTTCCTCCGTGTGGCGTGTCACGAGCGTACGCCGCTCGGCCGTGTCCATACTCCGATTCCCCGTGGCCGCCGAATAAATGGTTTGCTTGGCGCCACGGCTCCGGCCCTCTCTGGGGCAAGGTTTTTTATGCGAACCCACGACGATACGCTGGTATGCGGGTGTTCGGGGGGGTGGGTGCCGGACTTGAGGCGTCCCTCTTGGTCTGTCTCGGGGCCGGGCTCCTGCTCACTGGCGGTCTCGTCGGTGCCCAGGAGCCGCCGGTCGCGGATGCCGGACTCGACCAGTCCGTCGAGCGAAACGCGACGGTCTACCTCGACGCCGGCGGGTCATACGGCCCGGACACCGAGGTGACCGACTACCGCTGGTCCGTTGCCGCGCCCAACGGGACTGTGTTCGAGCCCGACTGTGGCACCTGCGAGCGGACCCGCTTCCGAGCGACGCAACTCGGGCAGTACAACGCGACGGTAACGGCCACCGACGTGACCGGCGCGCAGGCCAGCGACACGGTCCACGTCACCGTCGAGGAGGCAAACCCACCCGACCTCCAGCTCACCGGACCAACCTCGCTGTTCGTCGGGGCCGACGGGCCGGTGAGGGCGGACGTGACGGCCGGCGACGACCCGGTCTCACGCCTGGACTGGTCGACTGACGGCACCGATGTGGGGGGAGAGCAACTGACGAGCGAGGAACCCAGCGAGCGGCGCTTCTCCTTCAGCGAGGCTGGCTCCCACACCGTGACGGCGGTCGTGACGGACGTCCTCGGGCGAACGACGACCGACACCCACACCATCGACGTGATCGGGGCACCCGCTCCCTCTGGACCTGGCGCACAACGGACCGGCGGGGGCGGTGGCGACTCGTCGGATGCCAACACCGACTTTGTGGCGGCTAGCGCCGAGACCATTCGCACCTACTCCGACCTTGCATTCATCAATTATGCTGATGGCAACTCCGCGATCACCCTCGCGAACACTGCTGGGCCGGGAGACCTCACGATTGTAGACGAGGAGACAGCGCGTGGTTATTTGAAATCGTATAACTGGCATAACGTGAACCTTGGAGAACTTGTGGAAGAC
>CAZQZE010000029.1:0-14475 GCA_964597715.1 uncultured Halobacteriales archaeon | reverse complement strand
ATGAAGGCGGCGTCTGACACGACTCAGCCTGGGGGCGCCGGCCGTATAGCTGTGTTGTGTCACCGTACCCCGGTCGACACGGGTGTCTCACAGCCGGCCGCAGGCAGGGCCGGGTCCCCGCCGACCGTCGGGTTGATACTGTCGGGAGCCAACCTGCTGTTGATGAGTTCCTCACCGCCCGGCCCGAAGGGCGAGCCACTGTTTGGCAGTAGCCGACGGTACGCCCGCGACCCGTTTCGGTTTCTCTCCGCCTGCGAGCAGGCCTACGGCGATGTCGTCCGGTTCGACATGGGGCCGATAGAGACCTACCTCCTGACCGACCCCGCAGACATCGAGCAGGTGTTGGTCTCCGAGGCTGAAAAGTTCGGAAAGCCGGAGTTTCAGGACGACGCCCTGGGGGAACTGCTCGGTAAAGGGTTGTTGCTCAGCGACGGACAGACCTGGCGTGACCAGCGTCAACTCGCCAACCCCGCGTTCGCGATGGGTCGGCTGACGGGCTTCGCCGACGATATCGTGACCCACAGCGACGAGTTACTGGCCGGCTGGCAGGACGGTGCTGTGGTCAACGTCGAACAGGAGATGACCGACGTGACGCTTGCGGTGATCGTCGACCTGATGCTCGACACCGACCTCTCGGACGGTCGTGTCGGGACCATCCGGGAGGCCCTGGAGCCACTCGGAGCGCGGTTCGAGCCCGACCCGGTCCGGTTTGCCGCCCCGGAGTGGGTGCCGATGCCCGGTGACGGCGAGTACGAGCAGGCCATCGACACGATGGAGGGTGTCATCGACGATATCGTCGAGGAGCGCCGTGGGACCGAGGGTGACCCGGAGACCGACGAGGGGCCGGACGACCTGCTGTCGGTCCTCCTGCGCGCGCAGGCCCGCGACGAGCAGATGGGTCGACAGATCCGCGATGAGGTGATGACGATGCTGCTCGCGGGCCACGACACCACCGCCCTGACGCTGACCTACACCTGGTATCTACTCTCACAGCACCCCGAGATACGCCGGCGGGTCCGGGCGGAGGTCGCCGAGGTGGTCGGTGATGGCCGCCCCGGCATGGCGTCAGTCAGGGAGTTCGACTACATCGACCGTGTCATAAAGGAGGCAATGCGGCTGTACCCGCCGGTGTACACGATGTTTCGCGAGCCGACCGAGCCCGTCGAACTCGGCGGCTACCGCGTCCCCGAGGACAGCACACTCATGCTCTCACAGTGGGCTGTCCACCGGTCCGGGCGGTTCTGGGACCGCCCCGACGAGTTCGACCCGGACCGCTGGGCCCGCGACCGGGACCGCCCGAGCTTCGCATACTTCCCCTTTGGCGGCGGGCCGCGCCACTGTATCGGCAAGCACCTCGCGAAACTCGAGGCAAAGCTCATTCTCGCGCGGACGAGCCAGCGTTACGAGCTGGAGTACACACGCGAGAGCGAGCCGGACCTGTGGCCCACCCTGACGATGCACCCCAGAAACGGGATGCCGATGCGGGTCCACGAGCGGTGACGGGCGGCTGTCGGCCCAGGCCCAGGGGAAAGCCGGTCAGTCGGCCATCCCGGCGACTAGCTCGCGGACGTGGCCGAGTTCGTCGGGGACGACCGTGTGGCCCATCCCCTCGTATATCTCCGCGGTCACCTCGGCGTCGAGTGTCTCCAGTGCGTCGGCGGTCTCGCGGACGCGCTCGAGAGGGATGTGTGGGTCGACGTCACTACAGCCAAGAAAGGCGGGCGTCCCTGCCAGCGAGCCCTCGTAGTCGAAATCCGTGCCGTCCGGGCCGACCAGTCCCCCGGAGAGGGCGATGACCCCGCCGTACCGGGTCGGGTTACGCGCCGCGTACTCGGTGGCGAGACACGCCCCCTGCGAGAAGCCGCCGACCGCAACCCGCTCCCGCGGGACACCCGCGTCGGTCAGCCGCCCAATCGTCCGGCCGACCGTCGCCAGGGCCGAGGAGAGGTGTGGCTCGTTCGAGTCGGGAGGCCGCATAAACGAGTGTGGATACCAGGCCCCGCGGGCGGCCTGCGGGGCGAGGTACGCGACGCCGTCGACCCCGACCTGGCGGCCGATATCGAGCATCGACCCCGCCCGCGCACCCCGACCGTGACAGAGCACCACGCCGGCGCGGGCGTCCTCGGGGTCGGCGCCGCCGGTCCGGACCGGCTGGCCGGCGTGTGGGCCGTCGGTCATCGGCCCGGCTCCCTCGCGTCACAGGCCGCAGTTGTCGTTGCAGTCAGGTCTGACATACGGCGTGTAGACCCGCCATAAATAAAAGCTGGCCGTGACCCGGTCGTCACCGTCCTGTCGGTGAGCGGTCACGACGGGGGGAGCCGCCGGCGGGAGACGGCGGCGTGTACGCACGGCCCACGTCGCGAACGATTCCGTAGGTTTATTTGGACTGCTGAACCGGAGAGATGACATGGCGCGTCAACGGGCGGAGCGGGTGGGACTGCACGAGGAGTTTCCCGACCCGGCGGCCGCACCGAACGTGGTGTACAACCCCGGCCTCGACGAACTCCGCGAGTTCGCCGAGCCCGACGAGACGACGACGGAGTTCGGGAGCCCGGCCTACGTCAGCGAGCAGCGGTCCCGGAGCGCCGACCACACCAAAAATCTCGTCGACCACAGGTTCGCGGAGGCCGACTGGGACGCCATCGACGCGGCGCTGGAGGCGGCGGGCGAGCGTGACCTCGTCTGTCTCGACCGGCAGGTCGGTCGCCACCCCGAGACCAGCTTTGTCTGCCGGCTGTTCGTCCCCCGGGAGTTCGCCCGGGTCGCCCTCGCCTGGGGGACGCTCATGGAGCCCGCCCCCGAGGGGGCCGAGCCGGACTTCCGAACGCTCCAGTTGCCCGGCTGGGACGAACGACGGATCCGCGTGCTCCCCGAGGCGGGGCTGACGTTCGTGCTCGGCAGCGACTACACCGGCGAGGCAAAGAAGTCGTTTCTCCGGCTGTACATGTACCGCGCGAAACAGCTGGGCGGCCTGGGCATCCACGCCGGGACCAAGCGGCTGTTCATCGACCATGAGGCCGACAACGGCGGCGAGGAGGAGGACAGCCTGACCACTGTCGGGCAGGCCTTCCTCGGGCTGTCGGCGACCGGCAAGTCGACGCTGACCGGGCACCGCTGCTGGCTCGACGACCCCGAGGGTGCGGAGATGCTCCAGGACGACGTCTGTGCCCTGCTGCCCGACGGGACGGTGGCCGGCAGCGAGGGCGCAGGGCTGTATATCAAGACCATCGGCCTCGACCGGGGCGAACAGCCCGCCCTCCACGACGCCGCCACCGACGAGTCCGCCGTCTTCGAGAATGTCGGTGTCGACCCCGACGGCAGCGCCGACTTCGATGACGGCTCACTCACCACGAACAGTCGGGCAGTTATCCGGCGTGCCTGTCTCGACAGCGCGAGCGCGGACATCGACCTCGACCGACTCGACCAGCTGTTTTTCATCACGCGTAACCCGCTGATGCCGCCGGTCGCCCGCCTCGACGACCGGCAGGCCGCGGTTGCGTTCATGCTCGGGGAGTCGGTCCAGACCAGCGCCGGCGACCCCGACGCCGCCGGTGACGCCATCCGCGTGGTCGGCACCAACCCATTCATTATCGGCCCGGAGGGCGAGGAGGGGAACCGCTTTTACCAACTCGTCCGGGACAACGGGGTCGAAACCTTCCTGATCAATACCGGACACGTCGGCCCCGAGGCGGCGGACATCGGCGTCGAGGACTCGGTCAACATCCTCACCAGCGTCGCCCGCGGCGAGGTCGACTGGCGGGCCGACGACCGGTTTGGCTTCGAGGTGCCCGAGGCCGTCCCCGGCGTCCCCGTCGAGGACCTCTATCCGCCGGACCACTACGAGGAGTTCACGGCCGAACTCGCTGACCTCCGCGCCGAGCGGCGCGCCTACCTCGCACAGTTCGAGACGCTCGCTGAGGAGGTCCGCGAGGCCGTCTACTGAGCACGGCGCCGGCGGGTGAGAGCCCGCGGACACTGGTACACTTTTGTCCCCGCGGGGCGAGACAGGTGTATGAACCCGCGGACGGGCCAACGGCTGCACTCTGGAGCCGTCGGAGGGAGCGCGTGTGACTGACGACCACGGACGGCTCGTCACGGAGTCACTGGCCGAGACGACCGCCACGGAGTTCGCCGACCGTGTCGCGTCACAGGCCGCGGACCTGAAGGCGGCCATCGCGGCCGGGGAGTTCGACAGCCCCGGCTTCGCGGTCGGGTTGGAGATGGAGGTCTACGCCGTCGACGACGACGGGCGACTCGCTGCGCTTCCCGGCCGGGTCTTCGAGGGGGCGGCAAAAGAGGAGCTGGGGGTACACAACGCCGAGTTGAACACCGACCCCGACCCCTTCGACGCCGCGGGGCTTGCCGCACAGGCCGACCAGATCCGCGACCGGACGAGACAGGCCCGTCAGGAGGCCGAGACGGCCGGGCTGGAGCTGGTGCTGGATGCGATGTGGACGGTTCCGCCCGCGGAGGGGAGCCGGGCATACCTCGAGGCGACCGGCGAGTCGGAGGGACCAGTCGACGTCCCCGAGCACATGCGCCCGGACCCGCGGTATCTCGCCATCGACGCCGACATGCGGGCGTCGGCCGGGGGCGACCTTCCCTTCGCCGTTCCCGGCGTCGACACGGCGTTTCCCGGCATCCTCTTCGAGTCACTGGCCACGTCGATCCAGCCACACCTGCAGGTCCCCGACGCGGAGGCGTTTCCGGACTACTACAACGCCGCCATCCGCACGCTCGGGCCGGTGCTCGCGCTGTCGGCGAACTCCCCGTTTCTCCCGCCGGACCTGTACACCGCTGTCGACGACCCCGAGGAACTGGTCGCGAAGACACCCCACGAACTCCGGGTCGAGGTCTTCGAGCAGTCGGTCAACCACACGCCTGCCCCGAAGGTCCGCGTGCCGGCCGACATCGCCGACGCGGGCGAGACCGCCGACCGCGTGGTCGCCGACGACCTGGTCGCCCCGTTCCTCCGGGAGTGGCTGGTGGACGGCGAGCGGGCGGGTCTCGAGGACGACCTCTGGGAGTTCGCGCACAAGCGGTCGACCTACTGGCGGTGGCTCCGGTGTGTGGCGGGCGGCCAGCCGGTCGGCGGCGGTGACGAGCGCTCACTGCGCATCGAGTACCGCCCGATCCCGACCCAGCCGACCGTCAGGGACGTGGTCGGGATGCAGGCGCTCACCGTCGGACTGGTCCGCGGGCTCGTCGCCGCCGACCACCCAATCACCGACCTCCCCTGGACGGCCGCCGAGGAGTCCTTCTACAACGCCGTCCGTGACGGGATTCGGGCCGACCTGGCCTGGGTGAGCGCCGGCGGTGAGCGGACCCGTGACCCGGACCGCATCTTCGACGAGGTGTTCGCCCACGCCCGCCGCGGGCTCCGGGAGGCCGGTCTCGACGAGGAGACCATCGAGTTCTACCTCGAACCGGTCGAGGCTCGCCGGTACACCGCGACCACGCCCAGCGACTGGAAGAAGCAGGCGGTCCGCGAGCGGCTGGCCGAGGGCGCCGACCTCGCCGGCGCTATCACCGGTATGCAGCGGGAATATCTCCGCCTGAGCCGGGAGACCGAGACGTTCGCGGCGTGGCTCTGACCCGGGCGCCACCAGGCGGGGCTAGTACACCCGGGTCCCGTCGGGCACGGGACGCTCGGGCTGGAGGTGGACCACGTCGCCGTCGGCGTCGTCGACACCGACGACGAGACACTGGCTCTCGAAGCCCGCGATGTTCACCGTCCCCAGATTGACGACCGCAACCACCTGCTGTCCCTCCAACTCGGCCGGACTGTAGTTGTCGGTCAGCCCCGCCGCCGACTGCCGGCGGTCCTCGCCGACGTCGACCTCCAGCTTGTAGACATCCGTGCGTGCCTCCGGGAACTCCTCGACCGACCGGACAGTCCCGACGCGCATCTCCACGTCCTCCAGAAACTGTCCGGGGTCGATGTCGGGTTCGTCGATGCCCATGTCGGTCGGGGGAGCCCCGGGGGCTTGTGTGCGACGGTTGCGGCCAGCGGGCACGGGTGTGGTCGCCACCACCCGGGGCGTCGCCGTCGTCGGGGATGACGCGGGACACCCGGTCGACCCCTATCTGGTGGGTGTTCGGTTCGCCTGCGGCTGGCCGCCTGTTTCCAGGCCGCCCGGGCGACCCCCATCCAGGCTGTGTCGGGACAGCGGCCCGACGGGCAGCGGAGGAGGCACTCCACCGGCATCACACTCAGCAGTTGTGCGGACGAGGCCTCACAGTTCGTCACCGAGCACCGGGTGTAGCGGTGGTGCCTGCGGTTTGGTCACCCTGCCGGCGAGGGGGTGTCCGGATAGCCGAGACAGAATCAATAGGTCCGGGGGACAACCGGCTGGGTATGGCCCTCCAGGACGTGTTTCTCACGCCGCTTGGCCTCGCCGCCTTGCTCGTCGGAGTGCCGGTCGTCGTGCTCTATCTCATCCGCCCGGACCCGAGCCGGGTGGAACTGCCGACCTACCGGTTTCTGACAGAGAAGGAGCGCGAAGGGTCAACCACGGCGGTGTTCGAGCGACTGTCGCGAAGCCTCCTCCTGGTGCTCCAGCTGCTGGTCATCCTGCTGCTCGCCGTGTCACTCGCCTCGCCGTACGTGCCGGTGTCCGAGCGTGAAACCGTCGAGGAGACTGTCCTCGTGGTGGATACGAGCGCGAGTATGGCGACAGGAGCCGATGGGGCCTCCCGCTTCGAGCGCGCAGTCGCGACCGCCCGTGAGGAGGTCACGGGGACGACGTCGGTCGTCACGACAGCCAACGGCGGGTCGGTCGTCCGCCAGCGTGGCACACCGGGGGATACGAGGAACAGTCTTGCCGGCCTCAGCGTGACGGACGCGCCGGGTGACCTCCGTGATGCGGTCGCACAGGCTGGAGCCCTGGCCGGCGAGAACGCCCGTGTCGTGGTGTTGAGCGACTTTGCCGGCGACGGCTGGACCGGCGCTGTCTCGACTCTCAGAGCCCGCGGGCTGAGCGTTACACTCCGGCAGTTCGACCGTGGTGGCGAGGCAAACGTCGGGTTCATCGACCGTCGTTTCTCCGGCGCCGAGGTGACGCTGTCGATAAAGAACTTCGGCAACGAGACGGTCACGAGAGCCGTTGGACTCGGCAGCGAGCAGGAACAGGTCACACTCGGCCCCGGCGGTGTCGGCACCGTCACCCTCTCAGTCCCCGCCGGCGGCGGGCAGGCGGCACTCTCGTCCGGTGACGACTTCCCGACTGACGACACGGCCTTTGTCGCAGCGCCCGAGGACCCGACGGTCAGGGTGCTGGTGTTGACGAACGACCGCAACCGGTTTCTGACAACCGCGCTGAACGTTTCCGACCAGGTGGAGGTGAGTGTCGAGAGCCCGCCGACGACGGTCGACGGCCGGTACGACGTCATCGTCTACAGCAACCTCAACCCGGACTCGCTTCTGCCCGGAAACGTCGAGAGCGGACGTGACATCCTGGCCGAGGGTGGCGGGGTGGCGATACAGGCACAGTCCGGGTTCCCGGGTCAGTACGGTAATCTGTTGCTCATCGACCCGACCGGCGTCAGCCCGTCCCCGACGATACGGGACACAAGGGGGGCCGAGATCACCCGTGGAATCGACTTTCAGCCCCCAGCGGAGGCCGTCGCGGGCGAGTTGCGGTCGGGGCAGGCGCTCGTCGAGCTGCGCGACGGCTCCCCGCTCGTAGCAACCGACGAGCGCGGCAGCGGCCGGGTAATGTACTACGGCTATCTCGAGGACAGGTCGAGTTTCAAGTACAACTACCAGTACCCGGTGTTCTGGAAGCGGGCGGTGTTCTACCTGGCCGGTCGCCAGCCGCTGGCGGCGTTGAACCACGAGACCGGCGACACGGTCCGGTTCGGGGCCGGACCCGTCGAGGGGCCGTCCGGGCCGGTCGACGGGCAGGCTGCCGACCTCGTATCGGCAGGCTTCTACGCCGCGGGGGGTGACAGGCACAGCGCCTCGCTGCTCGACGAGTCCGAGTCCTCCGTCAGTGTCGAACCGCTGGCGGAACGGTCGGGCGCGACCGGAGCAACCACACGGGAGGAGACACGAACCGTCCCGCGGCCGCTCACCGAGTTCTTCGCCATCGCCGGACTCGTCGCGGCGCTGCTCGAGGTTGGCTACCTCCGCCAGCGGGGTGACCTGTGATGGTCTCCTACGGCCTGACAGACACGCTTATCGTCGGGATAGAGAGTCTCTGGCCGCTCGCGGTCCTCCCCGTTGCGGTTGGGGTTCTCGCCTACCTCATCCGCCGCGGGGGCGGCGAACGGGCGGCCTCTCGACGGAGTCGGCGGCTCCTGCTCGCGAGCCGTGTGCTCCTGGTCGCACTCCTCGTCCTCGGAGCGATGGGGCCGTACACAGTCCAGACCCGCGAGACGCCCGGACAGCCCCGCGTGACGATGCTCGTAGACGAATCCGAGAGTATGGCGGTCACCTCCAACGTCACCGAGGACCTGACCGCGGACATCGAGTCGACTGGGGTCCCGGTCACGGCGGCGACGGTGGGAAGCGGGACCGACTCGCCTATCGGTGACGGTGTCGTGGCGAATCTCCGGGAGAACGGGACGGTCGTGACTGTCTCCGACGGCCGGGTTACAGAGGGACAGCCTCTCAGAGCCGTCGCCGAGACCGCTCGCTCGCTCAACGCGACGGTCAGCGCAGTCGAGACTGCCCCCGAGCGAGCGGAGCGTGCTGTCGCGGTCGACGGCCCCGAAACCGCGAGCGTCGGGCTACAGGCCGAGTTTACCGTCTCGCTCTCGGGCGTCGGTATCGACGGGCCGGTGCCGGTCGAGGTGACGGTCGACGGCGAGTCGGTCAGGACAGGGGAGCTCAACGAAACCGGGGAGCTCTCTGTCACGCACAGCTTCGAGCAGCGGGGGCCACACCGCGTCACCGCGACGCTCGAGGGCGGAGATGTCCACGACCGCAACGACGTCTTCTACCACAGCGTTCGTGTCGTCGACAAGCCCGAGGTGCTCTACGTCGCCGGCGGTGACTACCCACTCCGTGACTACCTCTCGTCGCTGTACAACGTGACGACCGTCTCGTCCGTCCCCGACACCCTCGACAGCTACGCGGCTGTCGTCACACGGGACAGGCCGGCGCCACGGCTGGGTAACGTCAGCACCCTCCAGCAGTACGTCATCGGCGGCGGCGGACTGGTCGTCGTCGGCGGCGAGAACGCCTACGAAAACGGCGGGTACGCGGAGTCGTCGCTGGCCTCGCTGTTACCGGTCCGCGTCGGGAACGCCACCGGTGGGGCGACGAATATCGTGCTGGTTATCGATATCTCACAGAGTACCGGGGACGACCTCTCGACGCAGAAGGCTATCGCGCTCGACGCGCTCGACCAGCTCGGCGACCAGAACCGGGTCGGCGTCATCGCGTTCGACCGCCAGGCCTACCGTATCTCGGATATCCGGGCGTTGAGCGACAGCCGCGAGACGGTCGCCAACCGGGTCCGACGGCTCGAGCCCGGCCGTGGCACCGATATTGCGAACGGGCTTTTGGGTGCCGACCAGCTGCTGGGCGACAGGCAGGGGACGGTGATTCTGTTCAGTGACGGCTGGGTCAGCAACAGCAACCGGCCGGTTGTCGCGGCCAACCAGCTCGGTCGGGACGGACATCGGATTCTCGCGGTCGGCGCCGCCGAACAGGTGAACGGGCCGTTGATGACGCGAATCGCGGACGCGACCGGCGGGTCGTACTTTCCGGCCGACGAGCGGAGTCGACTCCGGGTGCTGTTTGGTGGGGCGTCACGCCAGTTCGAGGGTGACAGTCTGACTGTCGTTACCCCTGACACGTTCATCACCTCCGGCCTCGAGCTGACAGCCAACCCGGGGCAGGCAAACGATGTCGCTGTCAAGGGTGGTGCGGACCTCCAGGTCGCAACCGCAACCGGTGCCCCGGCGATAGCCTCCTGGCGGTTCGGTCTCGGCCGCGTGGTGTCGGTGACGAGTTACGCGGATGACGGGAGTCTCGGTGGGCTGCTCTCCGGACCGGATTCGCTCTCGGTCACCAAGTCGGTCAACTACGCCATCGGCGACCCGTCGCGGTCTAGCACAGGTGTGACGAGTGTCGGCGAGGCCCGCGTCGGCCGGCCGGCAACGTTCACGTACCGTGGCGCGGAGCGTCCGGCGGCCCCGAACGCGACCGTCCGGCAGGTCGCCGAGGACAGATACCGTGGCGAGTTCACGCCGGACCGGGCGGGTTACGGGGAGATACTCGACACGGCCTACGCGGCGAATTACCCCCGCGAGTACGGCCAGTTCGGCATGAGCCCGGCATTACGGTCACTGGTCGACGCGACCGGCGGACAGACGTTTACGCCCGACGAGGGCGAGGATATCGCACGGCTGGCTCGCCAGCAGGCCACCCAGATACGAACCGTCCGGAACGCATGGGACTGGGTTGCCCTGTTGCTTGCGCTCACGCTGTTCGCGACCGAGGTAGTTGTCCGGCGGGTTCAAGTGTATCGCGGTCAGAGTTCGGTAGAGAGCGGTCTGCAATGAGCGCACTGGGAGGCAGTATCAATCTGGGTCTCGTCGCGCTGTTCGTGTTGGGTCTCGTCGGAACCGCCGGCGCGACGGTGCTCTACCAGGACTCGGCCGGGGAGATCCGACAGCAAAACGACGACCTCCAGTCCCGGAACGGGCAACTGAGCGAGCGACTCGACAAGGCCGAAACACAGCTCACTGAGGCGGAAAACCGCGTCCAGGAGCTTGAGGACCGGTTGGCCACCCGAACCGAGGACGTCAACCAGGTTGCCGCGAGGCTCAACCGGACACAGGGGGAACTCAACGCGACCGAGACGCAGCTCGCAGAGACGCGTCAGGAACTCACAGAGACCCGACAGCGACTCACACAGGCGCTCAGGGAGACCCGCGACCAGCTCACGCAGGCACGCAACCGAGTGGAGGAGCTAACCCAAGTCCGTGACAGTCTCGAGTCGCGTGTCAGCAGCCTAGAGCGGGAGCGAAACGGACTTCAGGACGAGGTACAGGCCCTCGAGGACGATATCGACGACCTCGAGAACGAGGTTGCGACACAGGCGGACACTATCCAGGAGCTCAGGTCGGATGTCAGCAGCCTCGAACAGGAAAACAGCCGTCTCCGGGAGGAAAACAGCAACCTGCGGAGCCGGATAACCGCAATCTGTGACGCTGTAGAGAACCCTCCGCCGGAGTGTCAGTAACCCCCGACGATGTCGACCGAACCCAGCACCGACGGGTCCGAATCCAAATCCGAACCGGACCACCGCGAGCAGATGGAGAGGGCTCTCCGGCAGATTCGCCGCGAGGGGTGGAAGGCGGCCCTCATCCAGTCTGCCGTCGACGCGACGGCGCTGTTTCTCGCCGTGAACCTCCTCCTCTCGGTGGTCGACCCGTCGTGGCTCCGTCCGGTCACACTACCCGCGGACGCCACCAAGCCGGTCACAGGGGCCCTCGGCCGCTCCGGGCCGCTGGCTGTTCCGGGGTCGGCACTGTGTGCGGCCGTCGTTGCTCTCGTTGCCCTCGCCGCGGGGATATGGGTCCGGGGCCGGCGGTCGCTCGTCGAGCGCTTCGAGGCAGCCAACCCGCCGGTCGGGGAGGCACTCAGGACGGCCCGGGACGCGGCCGAGGGTGGCGCCAGTTCCCGGATGACGACGCGGCTGTACGCCGACGTCCTCGACCGCCTCCAGGAGAGCTCTAGCGCCGGGCTCGTCAGCCTGCGACGGGTTGCGCTGACACTGGTTGTCATCGTCGCCATGAGCGCGGCGACGACACAGGTGGCCGTCTACGAGGTCACCATCGGCGGCGGCGGGAACGGCGTGGTCAACACGACCACCGACGAGCCCGTCGAGTTCACCGGACTCCAGGATGGGGGCGCCGTCCTCGGTGACTCCGAGGAGCTATCAGCCGGTGACGAGAACATCTCCGCCGAGGTCGAGTCGACGGACGGCGACCAGGAACTGGACAGCAAAAGCCGGTTCCCGACGAGCGCCGGCGGCGGCGGCGAGACGAGGACGGTCGACAGCCAGCAGGCGGGGTTTGCACAGCCCGAGCAGATAGCGGACGCGGAGCTGGTCCGGGAGTACAGCATTCGCATCCGAGAACCCGAGGAGAGCTAAGAATGTCTACAGAGGAAATCGACTCGCTTCAGGAGAAGATCAGCACCGCCAGAGAGGAGGTCGGCAAGCGGATTGTCGGCCAGCGTGACGTCCTCGAACAGCTGTTCGTCTGCGTTCTCGCGGACGGAAACGCGCTACTCGAGTCAAACCCCGGGCTCGGGAAGACGACGATGGTCCGGACCGTCGCGGAGGTGACAGACCTCGCCTTCTCCCGTATCCAGAACACACCCGACCTGATGCCGTCCGACATCACGGGGACAGAGATAATCCGCGACACCGAGGACGGGCGGGAGTTCGTCTTCGAGAAGGGGCCGGTGTTTGCGAACGTGGTGTTGGCGGACGAGATCAACCGTGCAACGCCAAAGACACAGGCCGCGTTGCTCGAGGCGATGCAGGAGCGGCAGGTGACCGCCTCCGGGGAGACCTACGAGCTCCCGGAGCCGTTTTTTGTCCTCGCAACACAGAACCCGCTCGACCAGGGCGGAACCTACGCGCTGCCGGAGGCGCAGACCGACCGGTTCATGCTGAAGTTGGTTGTCGACTACCCCGGCCACGACGAGGAACAGGACATCGTCGACACCTACACCAGCGGCAGCCGGTCGGTCCCGGTCGAGCGTGTCCTGACCCGGGCGGAGATCCGCACAGCACAGGACCTCGTCCGGGACGTCCCTATCGCCGATGACCTCCGGGACCGAGCGATACAGCTCGTCCGGCGGACGCGGGAGGCCGAGGCGGTCGAGTTCGGCGCCAGCCCCCGTGCGAGCATGGCACTGGTCGTCACCGCGAAGGCACGTGCGTTTCTCCAAGGCCGGACACACGTCTCCGGCGAGGACATCGAGGCCCTCGCGGCGCCGGTGTTACGCCACCGCATTATCCTCGATTTCCGCGCCGAGCGCGAGGGACAGACACCGGACGACGTGGTTGCGTCGCTACTCGAATGACCATCGACCCGGGATTCCTCGGCAAACTCGACCGCTTCGAGGCCGCGCTCAGCCGCGAGACGAGTGCGCTAACCCAGGGCGAACAGCAGTCCCCACGGGTCGGTGAGGGGCTGACATTCTCCGACTACCGGCGGTACTCGCCGGGTGACGACACGCGGCTTATCGACTGGAAACTCTTTGCCCGCACCGAGGAGTACTACATAAAACAGTTCGAGGAGGAGCGAAGTCTCACCGTTCACATCCTGCTGGACGCGAGCGCGTCGATGGACTACGGCGACGGCGACACCCACAAGTTCGAGTACGGCGCCAAACTCGGCCTCGGCTTTGCCTACCTCGCCGCGAAGGCGCACAACGACTTTGTCCTCGGGACCATCGGCGAGGCTGTCGACCGTCTCGATACCGGCCGGTCGAACCGCGGAGAGGTGTTGCGGCTCATCGACGACCTCAACGAGTCCGGTCCGGGCGGCGACGCGGACATCGAGGCCGCCCTGTCGGCGTACGCCGACCGTATCCGGTCGCGCTCGCTCGTAGTCGTCGTCAGTGACTGTCTCTACGACCCCGGGGCTATCGAGTCCGGCGTAGCAGCACTCGCACGCACCGACTCGGACGTGCTGGTGGTGCAGGTTATCGCCCCCGCCGAGCGCGACCCCGAGGTGACCGGCGACACGCTGTTCGTCGACCCCGAGACAGCCGACGAACAGCGCTCGTATTTTAATGACGCGCTGGCGAGGACCTACCAGTCACGGCTCGAAGCCCACGTCAGCGAGGTGTCGGGGAACGTGACGGGACTCGGTGAGGACCACGTCACCGTCGACACCGACGAGGCGTATGTCGACGCCTTTGCAAGCGTCTGGCTGGGGTGAGCGACGCGGTCGGCCCGGCGGTCTCCCCTCTGACCGAGGGCCGGGCGGCCTCGTCGGACCACTCCGGTGTGTCGGAGCGTAGATAGGCCCGTGATGGCTCGGTGGACGCGCGAACGGCGACTCCCTCTCACGGTTCCCGAGGGCAGCGGCTACTGGTCACCGGCTCCCCTACCGGTTTGTCGGAGCCACCGAGAGACAGCGGTGTTTGCCGGGCTATGTGACCAGCGCGTGCGCTCGCTTGAGCGCACTCGAGGGCATCCGCAGCCGTATCCAGTGGTTTAATTATTGTATCGCCGGATGAGCCGTGTCTGTCGGGTGAGAGTGCGATATCCACCCGAGCACGGATGATGGCATCAAGCGCGTGCCGTTCGTGCTCCACTCGTGTGGGTTGGGTCGTCTGGCACTGTCGTAACTGAGTGTTGTCTGATTGGTTAGCTGGCGAGTCGAGATGTGGTCACGAAGGGACGGTCAGGTTCTACAGCGTTAGCGCCTGAACCCTGGAGTCAGAACCGGAAGACGGCGCTGAAGTGGTTGACGTGCCAGGGGCCGGGGTAGACA
>CAZQZE010000028.1:0-14725 GCA_964597715.1 uncultured Halobacteriales archaeon | reverse complement strand
CTTCGACGCCGGTGTACGAACAGTTGTGTTGCAGGGCTTCCTCCGCCACGCCGCGCGAGATGGTGTGCAGGCGGTCCAGGACAAAGCGGTGTTCACGCCCCGACAATCGCCGTAACGCCTGCCGAGCGGAGCGTGTGCCTCTGTCCTGGAGGCTTCGTCGCACGCAGAAGTAGTGATTCTGTCCCCACAACAGTTCACCGCCGTCGAAGAATCGCCCCGTGCTGGTCACGGCGACGTTCTTCAAGTTCAACTCCACGCCGAGCACGCGGTCGCCCTCACGCGATTCTACTGCAGGAGTAACGTCGTATGAGATGCGGACTGACCCTCGAGGAACTAACCGCTAATCGAGCCAGCTAATAGGTTACCTCGTGGGTCATATTGCTCTGTGGTAGTAGGACCCGGACCTCGCTCCCGTCAGGCTGTTCAGAAACTGCTATCGACCCACCGGAGTAGCGAACGATCCAGTAGACGTACCACAGACCGAGCCCCTGTCCATGAGCTAACGGGTCGATACTGATATTCCCGGTCAGAATCTGCTGTTCGGTATCCGGAATCCTCCCGGCGTTATCGGTCACGACCACTGAGGTTGTCGAGTCTCTGGTTGTAATCGAGAGAGCCACTCGCGGGGTATCGTCCTCGTTATGAACAATAGCGTTCTCCAACAGTTCCTCGACCGCCGTTTCGATGTTGGCTATCGCCTCTACCGAAGCTGTCTCGGGCATCTCGAGGCTGATCTCGGCTTGCGGATACCTCTCTGAGACCCCAGCTACCGCTGTTTCGACGCATGCAACGAGGTCAATGGCTCTCGGCTCCGGCTTGTTCTTAACCAGTTCGTTGAGTTGCCGCGTTGTCTCCGCCGTCTCGGAGAGACTGTCCACCGCATCGGTGATCGACTCCACATCCGGGCCGCCGGTTCCATCATCAGCCTCTACAAGCGAGACAGCAGTAAATTGAATGACATTCAGCTTGTTGCGAATATTGTGACGGAGAACCCGATTCGTCACTTTGAGTTGTTGCTCTCGTTCCTTTAGACGGGTGATGTCGCGTCCCTCGGGGATTAAAAGCGTTATATCTCCATCTTCGTCGGTTACGGGTCGCACCGAAAAGTCAATAATCGCGTTCCGGTCTGCGCCTTGCACCTCGAGTTCCTCTCGAAAGAAATCACCGTCACGTGCCTGTTCGACCGCTTTGACCGCTATCTTTCTGGCCCTCTCGCTCACTTGAAACCAGTCCGTATCCCAGATTTTTTTCCCGACGACATCCTGTGGATCGAGGTTTCCGAACGAAAGCGCCGTTCGATTCACCTCGAGAAGCGTCCCGTCGGGGTCCATGAGGCCGGTAAACTGGTAGGTATTGTTGAACGCCGCCTCGAATCGCCGCTGTTGTCGCTTCAGATCGGAGAGGTCCCTCCCGATACCGATGGCTCCCTGGACCTTTCCTCCCGGCGTCTCAATCGGTGCGCCAGTGAACTCGTAGGGGATTCGCTCACCGTCTTTCGTCTCGAAAGCGGACTCAATCGTAACCGGACGCTGTTCGGAAATCACGCTCTGAAACTGTTGGCTAATCGGCTCAATCTCGTCATCAGGGACGAACTCCGTGACGTACATCTCTTGTAGTTCGTCTCCGTGATAGCCGGTGGCGGCCTCCAGTTGTTCGTTCCACCGGACCAGGTGTCCATCCGTATCGAACTGGTAGAACGCGTCCGGAAGCGTGTTCAGGATTCTTTGCATCAGGCGTCTTTCCTTTTCCAGCTGTCGTCCTCGCAGTTTTTGTTCGGTAACATCAAGTGCAGAGACGACAAGCGAGACGGTCTGTCCTGTCTCGTCGCTCACAGGTCGGATTGTGCCCGTTACGCTGTATGGGTTGCCGGTAGCGTCGGTGGGGTCGGCTTCATACTCGACGTATTCGCCGCTCGCTGCTCGCTTGATCTTCCGTCGGAGAAGTGGCCGTGTCTCCTCGTCCCACCACGCTGTCTCCCAGAACGGCTTCCCGATCATTTCAGTAATGTCGGAGGCGATATACTCCCCAGCGGTTTGATTCGCTTCCAGTAGCGTTCCGTCCGTATCGAGGATGCCGACGAGGAGATTCGGGTCGTCGAGGATCGCTTGATACCGGCGTCCTCTCTGTCGGTGCTCTATCCGGTCTCGATACTCCGTTACCGCTTCGAGAACTGAATCAATAAGTTCGGCGTCGTTTTCCGTTCCGGCACGGATATAGTCAGTCACGCCCGCACTAATCGCCTCGCTTGCCACCGCCTCGTCTCCTGTGTCGGTGTATAGAACAAACGGGAGCGCGGAGTAGTTGTTGCGGACTGTTTGCAAAAACTCGACCCCGGTTTTGCCGGGTAACTCATACCCGGAGACGATGCAGTCGATACTCCTTGTGTCGAGAACCTCGATGCCTTTGACCACGTTGGGGGCCGATTCGACGAGGAATTGGTCGTCCTCCCGTTCGAGAAGTGTCTCGGTTATATCCGCGGACTCCGGTTCGTCACCGACATGGAGAATGTGAACTGTGTCCGGCATCGTACTCATAGGCTACCTGTTGTGGGGAGTAGAGGGCCCGATTGATATGCTCTGTTGATACTGCCGGACAGAAGTACGTGAAGACCGGTGTCGTGCAGTGGCCCGAAATCCTGCAGTTTCGGCCCTCTCCGTCGGACGTGGGGTGCGAAATGTTCTGTCCGACAGTATGAATAGCGGTGGTGACTGGAGTAGCCGGAGTTTGAGTCGCCTTGTCAGCGGTTGGCGCTACTGAACTCATCTTCAGTGTCACTCCATCTCCGCTCAGAGGCCGCTATTCGACGCGGCAGGTCGACACGTGTCTGAGAGGGACTCACATACTGAGGAGTGTCCGCCCTCCATCTTGCACACCGACCGAAGCTGGTGTCACTCAAAAGACAGTTATTCCACCCAGCCCGGCAAGAGCCGGTATCAAAGCTGGGCGTGTTAAAATCGAGAGGATACGGGAGTTCTATCGCTCTACTGATAGATTCGTTCGGTAACCAGCGGGCTCTGTGGGATGTGTATGAGTCGGGACGGTCGTGCAACGCCCTCGGCAGACCGACGGAGGCGTTATATACTGATAGGTCGACAGAACAGGTATGAATGCAGACGTTCGCGGCGCGTTCCGGGGGGCGGTGGGCGCGCTTCTGTGGCTCGCCGGGACGACGCTCGTCGCGCCGCTCGTCGGTGGGGTCCCGCTGGTCGGGGTGGCACAGTTCGTCATCGAGGCCAGTCCGGGGGCGGTTTCGACGGCCGCAATCGAGGCACTCGGGGAGAGCGCACAGCCCGCCCTGGTCGCGGGGCTGGGAGTCGCTGCGCTTGCGGTCGGTGCTGCCCTCGGCGCGTACTGGTTGCGGGTGCCCGCGGGAGTTCGCCGGCCGGCGCTGCTAGTCCCGGCGGCGCTGCTCGGCACCGCAGCGGTCGTCGCGACAGTCGCAGGCTCCCCGCTCGGGCTCGTGGCGGCGACGCTGCTCGGAGCGCTCCCGCTCGTGCTCTACGGGCTGGCACTCGGCACGACGGGCGGGCTGAGAGCGCCGGGCACGGACCGCGACCGCCGCCCGTTTCTCGCGAGTCTGGGGGCGGCGGTACTCGGGCTGGTCGGCGCCGGCGCCGTCTCGGGGGTCCGGGCGGTGCTGTCCCCGGCCGCCGGGAGCGGAGACGACGCCACGACCGAGCCGCTGCCCGAACTCGACGGCGACCCGCAGGCGACAAAGGAGGCCGGAACGACCGACGGGGCCGGGGTGGGGGCAACAGTGACCGCGACCCCGGAGGTGACACGTGTGGAGCGGGACGGGCAGGTCACGGTCTCGACGGCCGAGACCGACGCCGGCGCTGGCTTCGACTTCGAGGGGATGCCACAGCCGGTGACGCCGCTTGGCTCGCACTACGTGGTGGACAAGACGATCGACGACCCGGAGGTCGACGACGGGGACTGGTCGCTGTCGGTCGGGGGGGCTGCCGACGAGTCCTACGACCTGAGTTTCGGGGACCTGCTCGACCACCCAGAGAGCACCAGCCAGGTGGTGACGATGGTCTGTATCTCGAATCAGGTCGGGGATGACCTGATCAGCACGGGCCGGTGGCGGGGGGTCCCGCTGCGGACGCTGGTCGAGCGGGCCGCACCCGAGAGCGGGGTCGTCGACATCGTCACGAAGTCCGCGGACGGCTACACCGAGGCCGTCCCCTGGGAATACGTCCGCGACCACCCGGAGGTGCTCGTCGCCTACGGGCTGAACGGCCGGACCCTCGCGACGGAACACGGCGCCCCCGCGCGGCTCCTGGTCCCCGGCCGGTACGGGATGCGGTCGACAAAGTGGCTGACGGATATCGAACTCAGCGCGAGCGACCACGAGGCCTACTGGGAGGAACGGGGCTGGGACGAGGAGGCGGTGGTCAACACCCTCTCGTATCTCCGAGCGGTGCAGCGCCGCGGCGACCAGGTGGCCGTCGGCGGTGTTGCCTACGCCGGGCTCCGCGGGGTCGACCGGGTCGAGGTGAGCGTCGACGGCGGCGACACCTGGCTCGACGCCACCCTCGAGGACCGCCCCGGGGAGTTCACCTGGCACCGCTGGCGTGCGATGACTGGACAGCCATCGGGCGAGTTGACGGTCCAGACTCGCGCGACCGACGGGACCGGCGAGGTCCAGACGAAGGTCCCCAGCCGGCCACACCCGGCGGGGTCGACCGGCTGGCACCGCAAGAGCCTCGAGCTCTGAGCCGGTCTGCCCGGGGCTACGGACACGGGAGTCGGACTGCACTCCCGGGAAACGGGACGGTCGGACGCGTGAGCGCCGTCCCGGACTGTCGGTTTTTGCCCGTTCGGTCGGTCGGGCCGGCCGTCGTGACCTACAAGGGAATTAAGGGGCGTAAAACAATTATTATACCGGGTCGTAGGTGACACATGGCGACACGAGAGGGTCCGTCGCCGGCCTCGCACAGGTGTGGCTGTGGGGAGACCTTCGAGTCGACCGACAGGCTCTTAGAACACGCCCGGGAGGACCACGGGCTGTTCGTCGGGTAACGAGACGGCGGCTCAGGTGGCCGGGAACAGCCGGAGCCAGCCGCGCAGACACGGCTCGCTACACCAGTAAAACCGCGCCCGGGTGTCGGCCGCGCGGTCCAGGACCGTCGCTTCGAGGTGCCACTCGTCGTCGTAACAGTGTCCCGAACAGCCCGGGCAGTCCCGGACCGTCGTGGAGTCAGGGTCCCGCCCGACCGAGACGGCCTCGAGATACCGGCCGCCGCCGAGTTCGAGCGGGGTTGCGAGTCTCATTCGAGCAGTGTCTCCGCCACCGCAAGTGCCGAGGACTCGGGGCCACGGACGACCACCGCCGTGGTCACGTCATCGTCGGTCCAGTAGGCCGCCGCACCCCCCTGGGCGCTGGCGACGGTCACCGACCGGCCGGCGACCTCCTGTGTCTCACCCTCGTCGGGGACGCGGTCGGCGGTCGTCACGGCGACGTACGCGGTCCCGTACTCGGTGTCGTAGGCCGTCGTGGCCGTGGTCTCACCCTCGTAGCTCGCGACGACCGTCTCCTCGAAGTCGTAGCTGTCACGCAGGTCCGGCAGGTCGAGGCCGGTCGCGGACTGAGCCGCTCCGAAGGCGTCGTAGGTCTCGCGGTCGGCGTCCGGAACCTCCCTGCCGCCGTCGGTTGGCGGCCGGTAGGTGCTCTCGTGGATGCTCGCGTTGAATGTGGTGTTGCTGAACCTGACGGTGACTGTCCCGTTCTCGCCGGTCGCCTCCGCCTTCAGCACCGTGTACTCGTCGCGGTCGACCCAGAGCCGGCCTTCGGTGTCGATACTCTCGTTCGTCGAGACGACCCGGAGGACGTGTGCTGTCTCGCCGCCGACCGTCTCCGTGCCGACCGTCGTGGCGGTGACGTTGTCACCGTAGCGCTCCCGGAACTCCTCGTAACTGCCGTGTTCGGCCTCGTACTCCGTGCGGCGCTGTTCGAGCGTCTCCGCGTCCGAGACGCGGGCTATCCCGGTCGCGGGGTCGTACACCCAGGCGTGGGAGCCGTTCGTCCCCGCGACGACCGTGCTGCCGTTGGCGTTGACGGTCACCCGGCTGTTGTTCCCCTCGGCGACGGCATACTCGACGGTCGCGGCGTACCGGTCGGTGCCGTTCGTCGCGAGCACCTCGGCGGTCCCGACGACCGTCTCCGCGTCGTCGTAGCGTTGCTCGACGCTCTCTAAGATCGCGTCGCCGGATGGGTCCTCCTCGGCGACGCCGAACAGGCTCGCGCCGACGACCCCGGTCGCCGCCACCAGCAGGGCCGCGAGCACGAGCGGAAAGTACCGGCCGACCGACCCCCGAACATCTCTCATTAATTCACTATACGGCGGCAGGAATATAGGCCCTTTGTCGGCGCCGGCGGCGGGCGGTGTATACGGGCCGTCGGGTCGTGACAGCGCCCCCGGTATACAGGTATATCAGCCCGCGACACCTACCGCAAGCGTGGCAGAGAGGGCACACACACCGGAGCCGGTCGTCGCGCTGAACGGCGTGTCGAAGACCTACGAACTCGGCGGCGAGACCGTCGAGGCGCTTGCCGATGTCTCGCTGTCGCTCCCGGAGGGGTCGTACACCGCGGTCATGGGCCCCAGTGGCTCGGGCAAATCCACGCTGTTGAATCTCGTCGGCGGGCTCGATACCCCGGGTGAAGGGTCGGTGACCGTCGGCGGGCGCGAACTCGGCGCGCTCTCGGAGCGCGAGCGCGCCGCCGTCCGGGGTAATGAGGTCGGCTTTGTCTTCCAGACGTTCAACCTGATGCCCCGGCTGACCGCCGTGGAGAACGTCGCCCTCCCGCTGGTCTTCCAGGGGTGGGGCCGCGGCAAACGACAGGCTCGTGCCGAGGAGTTGCTGGCCGACGTGGGGCTGGGCGACCGGCTGAACCACCAGCCGACCGAACTCAGCGGTGGCCAGCGCCAGCGGGTCGCCATCGCCCGTGCGCTCGCACCCGACCCCGCTGTCCTGCTCGCCGACGAGCCCACGGGCAACGTCGATACCGACACCGGCGCGCGGGTGATGGGGTTGCTCGGCGACCTCCACGCCGCGGGGAACACGGTGTTGCTGGTGACCCACGAGCGCCGTATCGCCGAGCACGCCGGCCGGGTCGTCCACGTCCGGGACGGCGTCATCGAGCGCATCGAGGACCTCGGCGACCGGGGCGGGGAGGCCTGAGATGGAGTTTCGGGAGACACTCAGCATCGCGGTCCGGTCACTCCGCTCGCACAGACTCCGGTCGGCACTGACCGTCCTCGGGGTCGTGGTCGGCATCGCGGCGGTGGTCACCTTCGTGACCGTCGGCGCCAGCCTGAAGGCCGATATCGTCGGTGAGGTCGAAGGGTCGAGTGCCAACAATATCTACCTGCTCTCGACGCCGGCCGAGGACGGCGGCCCGCCCGATGCACCCCGGCCCGTCTTTACCGAACACGACGTCTCCCAGCTCCGGGCGGTCGACGGCGCGGTCCGGGTCGTTCCACAGGGGAGTCTCCCGGTGAGCGCTCTGAGCTACCGCAACGACACGGTCGGACGCCAGCAGGTGACGGCAACCACGGCGGCGGCCTTCGAGGGGGTGAGCTTCCTCGCAGGCCGCCCCTTCGAGTCCGGAGCCAGGGAGATTATCGTCAACAGACAGGCACAGACTGTCTTCGACCGGAACCTCTCGGTCGGCGAGGAGTTGCGGGTAACTCGCCGGAGCGGCGACACGACCAACGTGACCGTCGTCGGCGTCGTCAACGGCACGGGGACGGAACTCCCCTTCCAGTCGTTCGTCTCGCAGGCCCGGTTCTACTTCCCGACAGCGCCGTTCTACGAGACCGTCGTCGAGAGCCCCACACTGGGTGTGAACCAGCGGGCCTACCTCCAGGTGACCGTCGTCGCCGACCCGGGCGGGTTGTCAGCCACACAGGCCGCGGTCCGTGAGTATCTGTCCGACGCCGACGCGACCGCACTCCAGCCCGCGGGCTACGAGCTTTCGGCACGGACCAGCGGCGACATCGCCGACAGCCTCGAGGACCTCGTGGGCCGGCTGACACGGTTTGTGACCGGGCTGGCGGTGCTCTCACTGCTGGTGGGGGCCATCGGTATCGCCAACATCATGCTGGTCAGCGTCACCGAGCGCACCCGGGAGATCGGGATTATGAAGGCCGTCGGCGGGCGCAACCGCGACGTGCTCGTGCTCTTTCTGACCGAGGCGACACTGCTGGGTGCGCTGGGCGCGCTCGTCGCTGTCCCGGTCGGACTCGCGGGCGCGCTCGTCGCCACCGAGTACGCCGACATCGGGTTGACTGTCCCCCTTGGCTGGGTTGGGCTCGCAATCGCCGTCGGGCTGGTCGTCGGCGCGCTCGCCGGGCTCTACCCCGCCTGGCGGGCCGCACGGGTCGACCCTATCGACGCACTCAGGCGGGAGTAGGCCGGACAGAGGCCGCCAGCCTACGAGAGGCCGCGCGTGCTGAGCCCCCGCGAGTGAGACGGGGACCGGCAGTTGACGAGCAGTCTCGGGCCGGGCCCGGGCTGACCACCCGCCCGTCACCGGGCCGTGACCCCCCACGGCACAGGCTTCAATCGGCTCCAGGCCCTACATACGGTATGGTCCTCTCCGAACCCGGCCGCGAGAAGGTCGACACCAGCCCGGACCCCACATTCTACGACCAGCCCCGCTTCGTCACCCACGTCGACGACGCCTTTCTCGACCGGCTGACCGCACTGTACGCGGACCTGCTGTCGCCGGGCGACCGGGTCTTCGACGCCATGAGCAGCTACGTCTCTCACCTGCCCGACGAGGGGTTCGAGCGGGTCGTCGGCCACGGCCTCAACCGGGCGGAGTTGGCGGCCAACGACGCACTCGACGAGTGGTTCGTCCAGAACTTCAACGCCGACCAGTCCCTGCCCCTGTCCGACGGGGCCTTCGACGCCGTCCTGTGTGCGGTCTCCGTTCAGTATCTCCAGTATCCGGCGGCGGTGTTTTCGGAGTTCCGGCGCGTGCTCGCCCCCGGCGGCGTGCTGGCGGTGAGTTTCTCGAACCGGATGTTCCCGACAAAGGCGGTCAGGGCCTGGCGGGCGCGCTCGATGGACGAACGGGCGGCCCTCGTCCGGGAGTACGCCTCGGCGGCTGGCCTGGAGACCGTCGAGACGGTCGGCGAACAGCCCGGTCCGAGGGCCGACCCGTTCTACGCCGTTGTCGCGCGTCGCTCCGGCGGACCCGAAAAGCCCACGTGAGACACCCTCGAACGGGTAGCTATGACCGGTGACGACACCGAGACCCGGGAGCAACTCCGCGAGCAGTTCCACGCGGCGTTCGGGGCCGACGAGGAGACGGCACAGGCCGCCGCCGAGCGGGCGGCGGAGTTCTGTCAGGACTACGAGGAGGAGGTGAGTGCCGCGGCCGTCCTCGACGCGGTGGCCGCTGTCGAGGGCTACGACTCCTTCCAGCACCGGTACGACTGTGCGGTCGGTGACCTGGCCGCGGGGGTCGAGAGCTGCACCGACTCGCGGGCGTACCGGCTTGCGGGCTTTGGCTCGCTCGCAGCCGACCCCGAGCAGGGAGCCTGACCGGCGTCGGATCGATGGCCGGACTAAGCGAGTTCCTCCCGAAACACGCCTGGGCGGCACTGTTTGTGCTGGCTGCCGTCGCCATGCTCGCCTTCTTTATTCCGCCGTCGGTCGGCGAGGCGGTCGGGGTGGAGGGGATCGGGTTCGTCTTTGCCATCAGCCTCATCGAGTTCGCCTGTGCGCTGTCGATGGCGGCTATCTTCATCTACTACCGCGCCGAGGGCGAGTGGGGCGAGGACGACGAGGAGTGGCGGTTCGACCCCTGAGCGGGGTCGGGTGTCGACCCTGACCGTTTTGCCCGTTCCCGTCGACAGGTGAACAATGACAGCCGACGCTACGGCCGTGGTCCGCGAAACCGGGGTGGAGTTCCTCGACGGTATCGTCGACTCGCTGCCCGAACTCGTCACGGGCGTCATCTTCCTCGTGTTGGCCTACGTGGTGATCCGTGCGGTCAAACGGCTCGTCCGGGCAGTCCTGGGACGAACATACCCCTCGGACCAGCGGCTTATCCCCGACTTCGGCGCGCTCGTCGTCGGCGTCCTGCTGTGGTTCGGGACGGCACTCGCCGTGCTCGACATCGTCGGGCTCGGTGGTATCGCTACGAGCCTCGGCACCTCCGCGGGCTTTGTCGCGCTCGGCGTCTCCTACGCCCTCTCGAACATGATCGCCGACACGGTTGCCGGCGTCTACCTGCTCCGGGACCCCGATTTCAACGCCGGTGATACCGTCACCACCGACTCCGTCACCGGGACCGTCACGAGCATCGGGCTCCGAAAGAGCCGCCTCGAGGTCGAGGGTGACACTGTCGTCCTCGCCAACCGGGACGTGGAGTCGAAGTGGACCCTGCGCGCGAAGGGGAGCGAGTGACGTCACATCCGGTAACCTGGGGGCGCTGAGCCGATGGACCGCCCGGGTCGCGAGCAGGCAATCGCCGGCACCGGCGCCGCGCTCGCGGTTGCCTCCCTCCCGCTTCCGTACCTGCGTGTCGCCGGTGACCCGCTCGTTCTCGCGCTTCCCGCCGGGGTCGTCGACGTGGACTGGGTCGTGGCCGGCGCGGTACTCGCGGGGGCAGTCGTGTCCCTCGTCGACCACGCCCGCGGCGAGCAGGTGCTCGGGACGGTCGCCGGTGGGCTGGCGGCGACGGTCGGTCTCGGCTGGGTCGCCGGCACCGGCCTCGCCGCGGGCCCGGGCCTCGCGGTCGCGACGGTCGCCTGGGGGGTGGTGGAGGTTGCGGCCCTGCTCGACCCCCGGCGCTCACACCCGCGGGTGTCCCGGTGGGTTGCGGTGGGTGCGGTCGCGGGTTGTGTGGCCGGGACAGTCGGATTCCTGCTCGTCGACGGCGGCGGCCGCCTGGTGCCGGGTGCACTCGGGGTCGGTGCCTGGCTCTACGCCCTCCGGTGGGAGCTGACGGCGAGCCGTGGCTGACCCCCGCTCTCCCGGATGGTCCCGACAGGGGCCGCTGCGAGACGCTCACAACTCCTCCGGTGCCGCTGTGGGACCGGTCACAGGCGTGACCGCCCGGTCGACGGGTTTGTACGCGTTCGACCCCTATTCTCGTCGATGACTGACTGGAGTGCCGAGGAGATGCCGGCGATGGACGGCAGGCGAGTGGTCGTGACAGGGGCTAACAGCGGCATCGGCTTCGAGGGGACGAAGGCCTTCGCCCGGGCGGGGGCGACGGTCGTGATGGCCTGCCGGAGCACCGAGCGCGGCGAGCGGGCCGCCGAGGAGATACGCGAGACCGTCCCCGGCGCCACACTCGACGTGCGGCGGTGTGACCTCGCCGACCTCGACTCCGTGCGTGAGTTTGCGGCAGGGGTTCGGGGGACCTACGACGACCTCCACGTCCTCTGTAACAACGCCGGCGTGATGGCAGTCCCCCGCTCGGAGACCGCAGACGGCTTCGAGACCCAGTTGGGTGTGAACCACCTCGGCCACTTCGCGCTGACCGGCCACCTGCTCGACCGGCTGGTCACGGGACCGGCCGAGAGTCGGGTCGTCACCCAGTCGAGTGGCGCCCACGAGATGGGGGAGGTCGACTTCGAGGACCTCCACCGGGAGGACGGCTACGGGAAGTGGGAGGCATACGGCCAGTCCAAGCTCGCCAACCTCCTCTTTGCCTACGAACTCCAGCGCAGGCTGGAGCGTGCGGGTGTCGACGGGACGAGGAGCGTCGCCTGTCACCCCGGCTACGCCGACACGAACCTCCAGTACCGTGGCCCGGAGGCCTCCGGCTCCCGGGTCCGCTACGGGATGATGAAAGTCGCCAACACCGTCTTTGCCCAGTCCGCCACAAAGGGGGCGCTCCCGATGCTGTACGCGGCGACCGCCGAGGGGGTCGAGGGCGGGGACTACTACGGCCCCGGTGGGTTCCTCGGGATGCGCGGCCCCCCCGAGGAGCAGGCGTCGAACGACGCCTCCTACGACGAGCGCAACGCCGAGCGGCTCTGGTCGGTCTCCGAGGAGGCAACCGGCGTGGCCTACGACATCGAGGCGCTGGCGCCACGGCCGGCCTGACCGATGGCGGCGATACGTGTCGAGGGGCTGGGCCGGGCCTTCGGCGACACCGTCGCAGTCGACGAGGTCAGCTTCGAGGTCGGTGACGGGGAGCTGTTCGGCCTGCTGGGTCCAAACGGCGCCGGCAAGTCGACGCTCGTCGGGATGTGCTGTACCCTCCTGCGCCCGACGGCCGGGCGCGCGGTCGTGAGCGGCCACGACATCCGGACCGAGCGGGCCGCCGTCCGGGGGTCGATCGGCGTCGTCTTCCAGGAGACCGCACTGGACGAGGAGCTCACCGGCGTCGAGAATCTCGTCTTTCACGCCCGGCTGTACGGGCTCTCGCGGGCACGACGCCGCGAGCGCGTGCCCGAGGTACTCGACATGGTCGACCTGACCGACGTGGCCGACGACACTGTCGACACCTACTCCGGGGGGATGCAACGCCGCCTGGAGATCGCACGCGGCTTTCTCCACGAGCCTGCGGTGCTCTTTCTCGACGAACCCACCCTCGGCTTGGACGCCGGCACCCGCCGGGACACCTGGGAGTATATCCGCGCGCTCAACGACCGCGGCGTCACCGTGGTCATGACCACCCACTACATGGAGGAGGCGGACGCCCTCTGTGACCGGGTCGCGGTCATGGACGACGGTGAGATGGTCGCGACCGACAGCCCCGCGGGGCTAAAGGCAGGGCTCGGCGGGGACGTCGTGACCGTCGAGACGGCTGACCGGGTGACCGGGCTACCCGACCGACTCCGCGGGGTCGGGTGGGTCCGCGGCGTCGAGGTGACCGGCAACGGCCTGAGTGTGACCGTCGACGACGGCGCCCGTCGGGTCGCCGACGTGGTCCGGCTTGCCGACGAGGCTGGGGTGACCGTCAGCGCTGTCGACCGCCGGGCGCCCAGCCTGGAGACCGTCTTCCTCGACCTGACCGGCCGGGAGGTCCGGGCCGGCGGGAACAGCGGCCTCGCCGAGCCGGCGGCCGTCGACGGGGGTGGCGAGGGGTTGGGAGCGACCCGGGCCGGCGGCCTGGACGGAGGGGAGTGAGCGTGTCCCGTCTCCCGGTCGACCTGCAGGGGGTGTACGCCCTCTGGGTCCGGGACGTCACCCGGTTTGTTCGGGCACCCTCCCAGGTGGTCGGGGCGCTGTTGACCCCGCTGCTCTTTCTGGTCTTTCTGGGCACCGGGTTCAGCGGCGCCGCCATCCCCGGCATCCCCGAGGGTGTCGACTATCTCCAGTATATCGTCCCGGGGGTGGTCGGGTTCACACTCCTCTTTGGCGCCTCGTTCGCCGGGCTGGCGATCCTCGCGGACCGTGACGTCGGCTTTCTCAAGGAGATCCTCGTCGCGCCGGTCAGCCGCACCTCGATTGTCCTCGGCCGGGTCGCCGGCGGGTCGACGACGGCGCTCGTCCAGAGTCTGCTCATCCTCCTGCTGTCGATTCCGCTCGGCTTCCGGGTCCGGCGGCCGCTGCTCGCGCCACTCGCGCTCGTGGTGTTGCTCCTGCTGGCGGTGACGTTTGTCGGCTTCGGGATCGCACTCGCCTCGCAGTTCCGGGATTCCCAGGGCTTTGGCATCCTCGTCCAGTTTGCCATCCTCCCTCTGTTCTTTCTCTCGGGGGCGCTGTACCCGCTGGACCAACTCCCGACAGCCGTGCAGTATCTGGGCCTGCTGAACCCGCTGACCTACGGCGTCGACGCGCTCCGGGGGGTGCTCGTCGGGAACGCGGCGTACCCGCTTGTCGTCGACTTCGCGGCGCTGGCGCTCGGGGCCGCTGTGATGGTCGCCACGGGGGCGGCGCTGTTCGAGCGCGTCGAGGCGGGCTAGAGGAAGTCGGCCGGGTCGCGTTCGGTCTCGCGGACGTGGGGTTCGGGCATCAGGTCCTCGAAGGGCTGGTCGTCGAGCCACTCACAGAGCGCGACCAGTTGCTCGGTCGCGGCCTCGAACAGTCGCTCGCCGGTCTCGGGGGTGGCGTCGGTCTGGTCACCGAGCACGCCGTTGCCGGTGTTGTCGGCGGCGTCGTAGAAGGTACGGGCGCCGTGGGTCCGGTAGCTGCCCTCCTCCGTTCGGACGAGCCCGCCGTCGCGGGCCGCCTCGAGGCGGTCCGCGTGGACGGTGTCGGGGTCGATGTGCATCATCATCGCCGTCTCCTTCGGGCCGCCGTGGGGCCCGTTCTCCTCGAAAACCTCGTCGACCAGGTCGGGGATCGACTCGTCCCACATCCACTCGACGGCGTAGGCGGTCTCGTCGGTGTGCAGCCGGCGCCCAACCTCCCGGAGGTGGTCGACGTTGCCGCCGTGGGCGTTGACGTAGACGACACGGTCGACCCCGTGGTAGGTGAGATTGCGGGTGAGACTCTCCATGTAGTCCCGGAAGACAGGGGCGTCGACCCACATGGTCCCGTGGAACTGGCGGTGATGTGGGCTGACACCGATGTTGACGGTGGGCGTACAGAGATACCCGGTCCGGTCGGCCGCCGCCCGGGCCAGCGCCTGGGCGATGCGGTGGTCTGTGCTCTCCGGGAGGTGTGGACCGTGCTGTTCGGTCGACCCGACCGGCACCAGCGCGAGCGACTCCGCCTCGAAGTACGCGCCCAGGTCCGGCCAGGCGTGGTCGGCCAGGTACATATCTGCGGGTTGACCCCGCGGCTGAATAAGCTGTCTATC
>CAZQZE010000027.1:0-14926 GCA_964597715.1 uncultured Halobacteriales archaeon | reverse complement strand
TACGTCCGGGTCCACCAGTTCAACAAGGTCGAACTCGTCAACTTCGTCCGCCCGGCGGAGAGTTACGACCGCCTGGAGGGGCTACTCTCGGAGGCCGAGACGGTCCTGCAACGGCTCGGACTGCCCTACCGCGTGCTGACGATGTGCACCGGCGACATGGGGTTCACCCAGGCCAAAAAGTACGACATCGAGGTGTGGGCGCCGGCCGACGACATGCCCGAGGGCCCCGAGGCCGGCGGCCGGTGGCTCGAGGTGTCCTCGGTGTCGAACTTCGAGGGGTTTCAGGCCCGGCGGGCCGGCCTGCGCTACCGGCCGGAGCGCCACGAGTCCGCCGACTACCTCCACACCCTCAACGGCTCCGGGGTCGCCGTCCCCCGGGTCATGGTGGCGCTCCTCGAGTACTACCAGAACCCCGACGGTACCGTCACCGTCCCCGAGGCGCTGCGCCCGTACATGGGCCAGGACCGGATCGAGGGCCACGAACCCGTCGGGGAGAGTGCGGTCGGGGCCGGCGACCGCGAGTGACCGCGGCAACTGCCCGCAACCGGCCCGGCTCAGTCCACGTAGGTCCGCAACCGGACCATCCGCCCGTCGGCGAAGGTGAAGACGTCCACAAAGCCCGTCAGCTCCCGGCCGTCAGCCGACAGCAGTCGGCCGCGGACGGCAACCTCGGTACCGGGGTCACCGCCGGCCGACCCGCCACGCCTGTCACCGTCCCGGCGGTAGACACTGTCGACGGGGTGGCTCGTGTCGGTCGAGGGGCGCTCCTCCCGCATGAACCGGACGAACCGCTCGCGCCCCTCCAGGGTCATATCCGGGCGCTCGTGGACGAACCCGGGCGCGAGCAGGGCCGCGAGCAGGTCGTAGTCGTCGCCGTCGAGCGCCCGGTAGTACGCCCGGGCTCGTGGGACGGGCCCGGCGGGAAGGTCCGGTGTCATGAGGGCCTGTCACCCTCACTGTCCGCCTCGCGGCGCTCACTGTCGACGGCGGGCAAGCAAACCGCCGGCGCCTGCTCGCCCTCGTTGCTCATCGTCTACTCTACCGCTCAGGTCTACTTAACTCCCGGGGACGGGCTGGGGCGGACGGCTTTTGCCCGCCCATCCGCTAGGAGTTGTGTGCAGTTGCACGTCCGCTACGAGGGTGACGACGACCCCGAGAAGTGTACGGCCCGCCGTCTCGCTCACCTCGGCCACGCCACACTTCACCGCTCGGCCCGGGAGACGCCTCCGGGGGTCGTGCTCGACCCCTTTGCCGACCGGGCGCTCTCGCCGGCCGACGCCGGCAGCGACCGGCTAGTGGCGCTTGACTGCTCCTGGCGGACGGCCACCGACGAGGCCTTCCGGCTCGACGGCCCCCACCGCTCGCTGCCCTTTCTCGTCGCCGCCAACCCGGTCAACTACGGGACACCGTTCCAGTTGAACACCGTCGAGGCCTTCGCCGGGGCGCTGACTATCCTCGGCGACCGCGCCCAGGCCGAGACACTCCTGGAGACGTTCGCGTGGGGGGAGACCTTCCTCGACCTCAACGCGGAGCCGCTGGCCCGCTACGCGGACTGTACGGACTCCGGCGAGGTGGTTGCTGTCCAGGACGACTACCTCGCAGACCCCGAACCCGGCGACGCCGAGACGGACGCCCTCGGGACGGTCGACGGCGGCTGACCTGGCCCCGTGTTCAGCCGGCTACCGTCGCGTTCTCGCCCGAGTCGACGATCCTGGTGTCCTGTCCGCGTCTGACCGGGACCCGCTCGACGACGTTGCCGTCCTCGTCGGTCACGACGACGACGTAGAGCACGCCGTCACCCTGGCCGTCGCCGGCGCTGTCGGTACCACTGCCGTCAGTTCCGCTCCCGTTGCGCGGCGGTTCCGACCGGTCGAGCACCTCCTCCTCACCGGCGACAAAGGACCGGACGCCGTCGTCGGTGCGCAGTTCGATGGTCCCGCTGTCGTCCGCGTTGACAAAGACGTTACGCGCCACGTCGGTGGCGTCGACGGGGACGACCTTGATCTGCCACCACAGCGCCCCGTCGACGGTGATCGGCACCGGCTCGGCCACGACAAAGTTCTCCCCCCAGTTGGTCCGGGAGTCCGACGCGCGGGCAATCCCCATCGCCCGCTCGGGGCCGGTCAGGGTCTCTCGCTCGGTCGCGAAGAAGGTGTACTCGCCGGTCGCGGCGTCGGCGAACCACACCTCATCGAGCCCTCGGGTGTCAGTCCCGTACGGTTCCAGCGCCGTCACGTAGCTCATCTGCTCCCCTTCGAGGTCGATCACGAACGGCTGGCTGTTCTCCGCACTCGCCGGGAGTCCCGCAACCTCGACCTCGTTCTCGTGGGCGCCGACCGCCGGCAACTGGTTGATGATCCCGTTCCGGTAGTTCAGCGACTCCATCTCCGCCTGCGTGAGTGTCAGCGGGTAGAACCGCTGTCCGTCAAGCACCGGGTGTGACTGTGCCTCCTCGGGTGAGAGGTGTTCGACCGTCCCGTTTGTGTGGACCAGCGCGCCCCCCTTCCAGGTCGGTGTGGTGTGGGGGAACGGCGCCAGGTGCCACTCGTGAGCCGTCTTCGGGTAGTACATGTACGGCTGCCCCTCGTAGCTGAACTCGACGGGCTCGTCGTTGTACTCCGCCAGGTAGTCAGTCGACTTTAGCTGCCAGTCCGCCGACCGGTAGAGGAACATCCCCTGGCCGTAGGTGAACTCCTGGTCGTAGACATTGACCTGCCGCTGGTCGAGTTCCGTCATGTCAGCGACCAGCACGCCCCGTTGGTTCTCGATAACCTGGTTTCTGAACCCGTCGGGCTCGATGGCGTAGGACCACGCCAGCGAGCCGTTCTGTGTGCGGGCGATATCACTCGCCCCGAGCCGGTGTTGACGGTAGGAGACCGAGCCGCTGGTGGCGATATCGGAGACCTGCCGGGGGACGACCCGCGGGTTATCCGGGTTGACCGACGGGAACTCAGCGACCTCGGTCGCGTCGGCCATCGTCTGGGCCGCCAGCGTCCGCTGCTCCAGCGGCCCCGCCGGGATCCCGACCAGGATCGACAGGACGAACAGGACCGCGACCACGGAGGTGAACCGCTGGAGTTTGCGGCCCCCGGCCCCGCCGCCGCCAAACAGTCCGCCGGGCGTGACCTCGAAGGAAAACTCGTCGTCGGCGTCGTCGATGATACCCCCACTCCGCCCGTCGTCGTCGTCGGCCTCTATCCGCCACGGCGGGTAGTACCAGAGCACGAGCGCGGTGACCAGACTCCCCCCCAACAGGACCATCGCCGACGGCGAGAACAGCATCGAGTAGACGAGGCCGTGCCAGAGCGGTCGCGTGACGTACCACACCCCGAGTAGGACGACGACCACGGCCGTCCGCTTGAGGAGGTGACGGACCAGCCGCTGTCGGTTGTTCGTACCGACATCTATTCCGAGGTCGTCGTCGCCGGCCCCGTCGGACATACCGAATAACAGGCTTTCTAGCGGATAAGCCGTGCGTATCCCACCGGAGACGAACCACCGGACTTAACCGCAACAGTAGAGTACACCAGGATATGGCAAGTTTCGACAAGGCGGAGGAACGCCTCTTTACGAAGCTGATCTGCATGCGCTGTAACGCCCGAAACCCCCAGCGTGCCGACCAGTGCCGGAAGTGTGGCTACGCTCGACTCCGGCCGAAGGCCCGCGAGAGCCGAAGCGCGTAGCCCGACCCCCCTCCTCTCTCGACTTGTTCCGTGTCTCGCCCGTGCCGCAGTTGCGGCCACCCGTCGGTGCCGATGGACCCCCGGTAGCCGGCGGTCGTGCCGTGCCCGCGCCCGCCGTCACCATCTGACGCCATCTCCTGCCACTCGACGCCACACTTATGCTCGAACAACCCCTATATCGGACGAATGGAAACACACTCCGACCGACCGCCGTCACGCGCTTCTCGCCACAAGTGCGTGCTCTTTTGCCCCGTCTGTGGGCACGAGGCACACGTCGACGGCGACTGGTCGGTTTGCCCGACGGCCGACGGTGACATCTACCGGTGTCCCACATGTGATGAGACCGTCACCGTCCGGCCGGCCGGGACCGCACACCTGCCACAGCTTTAGTCGGGGTACTTCGGTTCGCGCTCCTCGGCCCGCGAGAGGGCCGTCGACACCACGTCCCGGACGTCGCCGTGGAACACACCCCCGTGACCCGCGTACATGCTGTCGACACCCTCGGGCAGTCGCCCGAGCAGGTCGTCGACACTCCGGATGAGCCGCTCGCGACTCATCCCCGGGTAGTCCGTCCGACCGAAGCTCCCGTAGTCGAAGGCGCCGTCGTCGTGGACCACCACGTCCCCCGAGAACAGCGAGTCCTCGCCGACCAGGGAGACGTGGTCGTCGCCGTGGCCAGGGGTGTACACCACCTCGCAGGGCTCGTCGCCGACGAGCACCTCGTCGCCGTCGGCCAGCCCGTGGGTCCGGGCCGGGTGGTCGGCGTAGGCGTAACAGTCGGCGTCGAAGGCCTCGACGACCGCCCCGAGTTGCTCGACGTGGTCGCCGTGCTGGTGGGTGAGGACGACCTTCGAGAGCTCGTCGGTGTGCTCGCGGACCGCGTCGACGACCCCCTCCATCGCGCCGGCGTCGACCATCGTCGGCTCCGCGCCCAGCGCGAGGTAGGCGTTACAGGTGAACGTCTCCGCCTCGGCCGTGACGTTGTGGACCTCCATACCCGGCGTAAGGGGCGGCGCCGGCTTGAAACCACGGCACGGCCGCGACGGTGACGGCCCCGGCAGGCACACGACGACGCGGACAGCCCGGGCGGGTCGAACCGGCTTGCTGGACCTGGGGTTCCCGACGCCGGTTTAGCCGGTCGGCCACCGCGTATCCGGCCCGTCGCAGCGACCCACACCTCCGAGCCATTTTTTACCCTGACACACAAACCCATGCATGTATGGGGTTTGGGAGTTACGACGAATCCGAACAGGAGAACCAGGAGTACAACGCCGACTACGACGACAACGACGGTGTGTCGGCCGAAGAGAACGCCCACGACGGTGCCGTTGAGTTCGAGTTTACCGCCTCGAACGACGAACTCCTCGACCGGCTCGAGGACATCAAAGACGACACGTGAAAGCCGGGGTCCGCGCCCTTGGCGTGGCCGAATCGTACACCGGTTCGCACAGCACGGTCGCCGGCGCGGTGGTCCGCGCCGACCGTGTCGTCGACGGGTTCGCCTTCGACCGGTGGACCGTCGGCGGCACCGACGCGACCGACACCACCATTTCCCTCCTCCGCCGCCTCGACCGTCCCGACGTCCGGTATCTACTGCTCTCGGGGATTGCCCCCGCCTGGTTCAACCCTCTCGACCTCCGCCGGCTCCACGACGCGACCGGACTCCCGACGCTGTCGGTCTCATTCGAGGGGAGCCCGGGTCTCGCCGACACCATCCGCCGGGAGTTCGACGGGCCCGCTCGCCGACGCCGGCTGGCAACCTACTACGCACAGCCCGACCGCCGGCGGGTCGCGGTTGGCGAGGGCTCCTGTTGGGTCCGGGCGGTCGGCTGCGATGACCCTGCCGGGGTCGTCCGGGCGTTCACCCCCGAGGGCGGCCGTCCGGAGCCGCTCCGGGTCGCACGCATAGCCGCCCGCGCCGCCGACACGCTACCGGGCGACCGTGGCCGGTGACTCTTAGTCGCCCCCGCCCCTCGCGGGGGTATGGACTGTGACGTGACCGACTGCGAGCGGTGTCCCGCGCTTGTCGACTCCCGCTCGCAGATCGTCAACGGTGTCGGGCCCGCGGACGCCGACCTGCTGTTCGTGGGTGAGGGACCCGGCGAACACGAGGACGAGCGCGGCGAACCGTTTGTCGGCCGGAGCGGGGACGTACTCGACGAGGGGCTCCGGAGTGCGGGGCTGGCCCGGGCGGACGTCCGGCTCACCAACTGTGTCCGGTGCCGGCCGCCGGACAACCGGGACCCACGGGCGGCCGAACTCGGGAACTGTCGGGAACACCTCCGGACCGAACTCGCGGCCGTCGACCCCGTCCTGGTGGTTGCGCTTGGGAAGGTGCCCGCCGAACACCTGCTCGACCGGGAGGTGGCCGTCACGTCCGCGGCCGGGACCGTCCACGAGGCGGCCCTGGATACGGTCCGTCGCGTGCTGGTCTGTGTCCACCCGGCCGCGACCCTGTACGACCGGAGCCAGGCCGACACCTTCGAGCGGGCACTCGTGACGGCCGCCGACTACGCCGGGGACGGCGGCCAGTCGACGTTTGGCGACTTTTAGCCCTGGTCGCCCTTGTCGCGGTCCAGCCCGAGCCACTTGCCCGGGGAGGCCAGGTCACGCAGGCTCTGGACGAAGCCTTTGCCCTCGTGTTCACTCGGCCGGAGTCGTGCACGGACCCGCGAGGAGAGTAACTCGATTGAGAGGACGACAACAAAGATCATGATGATCCCCGCGGCGGTGTTCTGGAACTGGAAGAGGTCCTGCTGGTTGCGGACGTACAGCCCGAGGCCGCCGGCGCCGACGACGCCCAGCGAGATGGCGATCCGGGTGTTGATCTCCAGGATGTACAGCGTCCAGGCGATGTAGGAGCGGGAGACCTGGCTCAGCATCCCGAAGCCGACCGTCTGCGCCCGCGAGGCGCCGGTCGATTGGATCGCCTCGATGGGCCCCTCCTCGATCTCCTCGAGTTCGTCGGTGAACAGGCGGCCGAGATTCCCGACCGTGTCGGTAGCAATCGCGAGGACGGCCGTCGCCTGGCTGGGCGGGCCAAAGGGGACAAACAGGAAGATCCAGACGATCGCGGGGATCGCCCGGATGGCGCTCATCACCCCCCGGAAAATGAAGTTGAACGGGAAGGGGGTCACCTGTTCACTGCCCAGCACGCCAAGCAGAAGCGCCGGCAGGAAGCCGAGCACCGTCCCCAGGAAGCCGAGCAACAGCGTCACGACCGCGGCCCGGATGAGGGTCAGCCGGGGCGACCCCAGACTCTCCGCGAGCCGTCCGGGGTCGGCGAAACTCGACCAGACGCCATCTAACCCCGTGACCCCGTTCTCGGTGGTGTAGAGGGTCATCGCCTCGAAGTTCGGCGGAAAGAAGGCGGCGATAAACTCGACGAAGCTCGGGAACCCCTCGACGATCTCGCCGACCTGAAACCGAACGAACCCGAGCCCAAGGTAGGTGACCACGAGCACGGCCACGAGCAGCCCGAGCGCCAGCCCCTGCTTGACCCGGCGGGAGCGTTTGAGCTTCCCGAGTTGGGCGTCGACCTCCGGGATACTCACGAGCCGTCACCCCCGACCGACTCGGCGGGTTCGGCCGTCCCGACGGGGTCCGCCGACCCGGCCGGAGAGGTATCGTCGGGCCCGTCGCGGTCGGCAGGGTCCGGCGGGACGTCCCCGGCTGTGGACACCGCCTCGTCGCCGGCCCCGTCGCCGTAGTAGATCTCGTCGACGATATCCATCGTCAGGTCGTCCCGGCCGCCGTCGAAGACGACCTCGCCGTCGCGGACCCCGAGAAACCGGTCGCCGAACTCCCGGGCGATGTTCACCTGGTGGAGGCTGGTGACGGCCGTCAGGTCCCGCTCCTGGGCGGCCTGTCTCATGTAGCCCATCACGTCCCGCGCGGCCTTCGGGTCGAGGCTGGCGACCGGCTCGTCGGCCAGCAGAAGACTCGGCTGCTGGACCAGCGCCCGGGCGATCCCCACCCGCTGTTTCTGCCCGCCGCTCATCGAGCCGGCGCGCTGGCTAGCCTCCTCGAGTAACCCGACCGTCTCCAGGGCCTCCAGGGCCGCCCGCTTGTCGTCGGTCCGCTGCCAGGTGAGGGTGCTGCGGATGAAGCCGTTGCGCGCGAGCGCGCCGGTCAGGGCGTTCTGGAAGGCGCTCATGCTCTCGATGAGGTAGTGCTCCTGAAACACCATCCCCACCTCCTCGCGGGCGCCGCCGGGAACCTCGCCGTCAATTTCGACAGTCCCGTCGGTCGGTTCGGTGAGCCCGTTCAGGACGCGCAACAGCGTCGACTTTCCCGCCCCCGACGGACCCAGGAGGATGACGAACTCCCCCGCCTCGACCTCGATGTCGACCCCCTGGAGCGCGACGGTGTTCTCCCCGTAGATCTTGGTGACGTTGTCGAAGGTGACGGCGGGCATGGGTCTGGGTGCGTGAGAAAACGGATACGGCCCTAATTAAAGAACTCTGGGTCGATACCCAGGGTCTCGGCCTTGTCGGCGACGAGCTGGTAGTCCTCGTCCGAGGCCTCGCGGACGTCGCCGAACCAGAGGTCGTCGTCGGTGCCCTCCTCTTCGTCGGCGCCGTAGTAGATGCTGTCGGGTCCTTCGAGGAAGGCCTGCTGGACGGCGTCCTTGGACTCCTGGGGGAGCTGCGGGCTCACGACGATGGGTGCCCGCGGGATGCCCGAGTCCTCCTCGAGCGTGGTCGCGACGTTCTGCCACTCGTCGGGCGAGGGGCCGGTGCCGGTGTCCCGGACGAACCCGCCCATCCCGGCGGCGTCGACCTGGCCCTGTTCGAGCAGGGTGTAGGACTGGACGTGACCGCCGGCAAACCGGGGGGTGAAGGCTGCCTGCGAGCCGTTCCCCTCCGGGAGTTCGCCGATATCGATGCCGGCCTCGGCCATCGTCGCGACCGGGAACAGGAAACCGCTGGTCGAGAGCGGGTCCGAGAAGGCGACGTCTCTCCCCTCCAGGTCCGCGACGGAGCTGATGTCGCTGTCGTTTGGCACGGCGATGAGACTCTTGTACGTCCAGCTGCCGTACCCGAAGCGCTGGAGGATGACCTCGGAGTTGCCGGTCTGGGTGCCGACGACGGCCGCCAGCGGCCCCGTCTCGGCAACGTCGGCCGTTCCCTGTCCAAGCGCCTGGATGACGGCGCTGTAGTTGGTTCCGATGTTCATCCTCGCCTCGAGCCCGTCGGGGGTGTCGTAGTTGTCCGTGATGTAGCTCTGCATGTGGTCACGGAGCGGCGCGTACTGCACCTCGAGTTGGTCCTGTGGGACGGACGGCGAGATATTGAAGTTGACCTGTCCGTCGTCGCCGAACGTCGCCGTCGGCCCGTCCATGCTATCGTCACTGTCGGTGCTCGTGCTGTCGGTCTCCTCGCTCCCCCCATTGCTGTCGTCACCGCCGCCACCGCCGCCGCTGTCGGTCGACGGGTCGTCGGTTTCGCCGCCGCCACCGGTACAGCCGGCGACCACCGCAGCAGTGCCCAGTGCCCCCGCACGCTTCAGGAAGGTTCTCCTGTTCCGCATACCCACATGGCTGGCTTTTCGGGTTAAAACGATTCATATGTTCAGTATATATCGGACGTGAATTCTTGAGAGGTCTATATATCTATGTAGATTATGTAGGTTCGCCGGCCGACCCGCTCGCGCCGTGGGAAACGAGCCATGTCGCGCCCGGTCGCCCGACGCGGACGCGAGACCGGCCGGAAGCCGAAGCGACTTACCGGCCCTCCGCGTACGAGCGGCTATGACCGTCGAGGTGGCCGTTGTCGACTACGGGCTCGGGAACCTCCGCAGCGTCACCCGCGGGCTGGAACGGGCCGACGCCGCCGTGACCGTCACCGACGACCCGGCGGCCCTGGCGGGCGCGGACGGTATCGTCCTCCCGGGTGTGGGCGCGTTCAGCGAGGGGATGGACAACGCCGGCCCATTCCGGGACGTGCTCGCGGAGGAGGCCGAGGCCGGCACACCCCTCTTTGGCATCTGTCTCGGGATGCAGATGCTGCTGACCACGAGCGAGGAGGCCGACCACGAGGGGGAGGGTGACGCCGAGGGGCTCGACCTGGTCCCGGGGACGAATCTCCGCTTTCCCGACACGGTGAAGGTGCCACAGATGGGCTGGAACACCCTCGCCGTCGAGCGCGACCACCCGCTCGTGACTGGGGTGGACAACGCAGGGCCGGGGACCCCGCGGAGCGACGGACCCCGCGGCGGCCCCGTCGACGGGGAGCACGCCTACTTTGTCCACTCATACTACGCCGAACCCGACGACGACCGCGCGGTGGTCGCCACCACCGACTACGGTGGCTCCTTCGCCAGTATCGTCGCCAACGAGGCCGGGAACGTCTTCGGGACGCAGTTTCACCCCGAGAAGTCCGGCGAGACCGGGCTCCGGGTCCTCCGAAACTTCGCCGACATCTGCGCCGACCGGTAGCCGCCACCGCTGACACCGCCTAACCACCCACTACTATTACTGCGCCCGGCAGACCACCAATCATGTCTGCGCCTCGCGGCCGGCCCGGGGTGGTCGGGTCGTGACCCGCGACGCCGGCTGGGACGGCTGTCGACAGGCCGCCGACGCCCTCCACAGACTCGGCGCCGCCCCCGACCGCCTGGAGACGCTGCTCACCGCCGAGGTCGGCCACACCGAAAGCGAGGTGGTCTACGGGGAGAACACCCTCGAGGTGCACCACTACGAGCCCGACGAGCGCCGCCACGAGACCCCGGTCCTCGTGGTCTACGCGCTGGTCAACCGGCCGTACATCCTCGACATACAGCCCGACCGCAGCGTCGTCCGCCGCCTGACCGAGGGCGGGTTCGACGTCTATCTGCTGGACTGGGGTGAGCCAACCCGGCTGGACGCGAGCCTCGATATGAGTGACTACGCCGGCCGGTACCTCGACAACGTGCTCGACGCGACCTGCGAGCACAGCGGTGTCGAGGCGGTCCACCTGCTCGGCTACTGCATGGGCGGGACGATGGCGCTGATGCACACTGCCCTTGACGGCGAGCGCGTCCGGACGCTCGGTCTGATGGCGACCCCGGTTGCCTTCGAGGGCACCGGCGGGGTCCTGGAGCGGTGGGCCACCTACTTCGACCCCGAGGTGGCAGTCGAGACGCTGGGGAATATGCCCGCCGAACTGCTGTCGATGGAGTTCTCGATGATGGACCCGGTCGACCAGTACGTCACGAAGTACGTCCAACTCTACGAGAACATCGAGGACGACGCCTTTGTCGAGAATTTCGCCCGGATGGAACGGTGGATCTGGGACGGGGTCGACGTGGCCGGCGCCGCCTTTGCCGAGTTTGTCGGCCAGATATACAAGGACAACAACCTCGCCGCCGGCGAGTACGACCTCGACGGCCGGCCGGTCGACCTCGCGGACATCGAGGTGCCGCTGCTGACGGTCGTCGGCGAGTACGACCACATCGTCCCCGCCGAGTCCTCCCGGCCGGTTGTCGACCTGGTCGGCAGCGAGGACACCCGGCTCGTCGAGTTTCCCCGGGGCCACATCGGCATCTCCGTCTCCGGGAAGGCCCACGACCAACTGTGGCCCGACGTGTGTGAGTGGTACGCCGCCCGGGGCGTGACCGACCACGCGAAGAGGGTGCGCGCCGACGGGAAGGCGCCCGCCGGTGGTGCCGGGGTCGAGACCGTCGATGGGGTCGGCCCGACCTACGCCGGCCGGCTCCGGGAGGCGGGCATCGAGACGGTCGGGGAGCTCGCCGGCCACGACGCACAGCTGCTCGCAGCGGTCGCCGACGCCCCCGAGGGCCGCACCCGCCGGTGGCTCGAGCAGGTCGGGGGAGACGGGCAGTAGGACCCGCCGTGCCAGCCCGTCAGTAGTGGACGCTCCGGTCCAGTGCCCCCATCGCGGCCTCGTGGACGGCCTCCGAAAGCGTCGGGTGGACGTGGACTGTCGCCGCCAGGTCCTCGAGCGTTGCGCCCATCTCGACGGCAAGCGTGACCTCCGCGACCAGCTCCGACGCCTCGGGGCCGACGACCTGCGCACCGAGGACGAAGCCGTGCTCGGCGTCGGCCACGACCCGGACGAACCCCTCCCGCTCGTCCAGTGTCAGCGCCCGGCCCGAGGCCCGCAGCGGCATCTCGCCGACCGCGGGTTCGAACCCCTCCTCGCGGGCCGCCTGCTCGGTGAGACCGACCGTCGCCACCTCGGGGTCGGTGAACACCGCCGCGGGGACCGCCTGGCTGTCCAGCGCGGCGGGCTGGCCGTCGATTGCCTCCGCGGCAACCTCCCCCTCCCGGAAGGCGGCGTGGGCGAGCATCGGTTCGCCGGCCACGTCCCCCACCGCGAAGACGGTCTCCCGGGTCGTCCGGCCCTGGTCGTCGGTGACCACGAACCCGTCTTTGTCGGTCTCGACGCCGGCCGCCTCGATGCCGACGGTGTCGGTGACCGGCTCCCGGCCGACCGCGACGAGACACCGCTCGGCGGTGACCGTCCCGTCGCCGGTCTCCAGGCGGACGTCGCTCCGGCGCTTCTCGCAGCCCTCGACACCCGCCTCAAAGCGGAAGTCGACACCCACCTCGGCGGCCCGCTCGCGGACCACCTCGGTCAGGTCGTCCCCGTATCTCGGAAGCGCGTCCGCCAACTGTTCGAGCACGGTGACGTCGGCCCCGAGTTTCGCGTACACCGTCGCAAGCTCCATTCCGATGTAGCCGGCGCCCACGACCGCGAGCGAGTCGGGAACCGTCTCCAGCGCGAGCGCCCCCTGTGAGGAGAGCACGCGGTCGCCGTCGAAGGACATGAACGGGAGCTCGACCGGTCGGCTCCCGGTCGCGACCACGGCGTGCTCGAAGGAGACGGTCTCGGACCCCTGGCCCTCGCCGTCGTGGACGACCCGGGCCTCGGTCTCCGAGTCGAACTCCGCCCGCCCCTCGATGACCGTGACGCCAACCCCCTCGAGCAGCGACTCGACACCTGTCGTGAGTCGACCGACCAGCCGGTCCTTCCAGCCGACCATCGCCGCGAGGTCGACCGCGGGGTCGGCGTGAACGCCCAGCCGCTCGGCGGCCCCCGCACGGTGAGCGACGTCGGTCGCGGAGATGAGCGCCTTCGACGGGATACAGCCGTCGTTGAGGCAGGTGCCGCCGACCGCCCCCGCCTCCACCAGGGTCACCTCGTGACCCAACTGACCGGCCCGGATACCGGCGACGTACCCGCCCGGTCCACCCCCGATAACTAACACCTCGGTCGCTGTCGTAGCGTCTCCGACGACCATTGCCGGCACTCGTGGTGGCCGGGACTTCAGTCTGTCCCGCCGGCCGCCGCCCGCGCCCCGCGAACCCGACGGTATATGTGCCCGCCCCACGACAGCCCGGCCGATGCGCGAACGCCGCCGGGTACTCGTCGTGACGTCGACGGCGCTGTTTCTCTCGGTACTCGTCTGGTTCAACTACTCGGCGGTGCTCCCGCTCGTGGTCGCGGAGTGGGGGCTCTCGGGGCTGGAGGCGGGGGTGGTCTTTGGCGCCTTCCAGGCGGGCTATCTGGTGGCGATCCTGCCCGCCGGCCGGCTCGCGGACCGGTACTCCCCGCGGTGGGTCATCGCCGCCGGTGCGACTGGCACCGCTGTCCCCAGCCTCGTCTTTGCCGCCCTCGCCGATGGGGTCGTCCTCGGTAGTCTCCTGCGCCTCCTCTCCGGGCTCTTCGTCGCAGGGGTGTACGTCCCCGGGATGCGCTTTGTGAGTGACTGGTTTCCCGAGGACGTCCGCGGCCGGGCCCTGGGGCTGTACATCGGGACCTTCGAACTCGGCAGCGGCCTCTCCTTTGTCTTCGCGACCCTCGCCGCCGAGGCCGCCGACTGGCGGCTGGCTATCGCGGCCACCAGCGCCGGCGCGTTGGGTGTCGCGCCGCTCGTGCTCGGGCTCACCCGGGACAGCCCGACCGCCGAATCGGCCACGGAGCGACTCGACCTCACTGTTCTCCGGAACCCCGAGTACCTCGCCGCCGTCAGTATCTACGCCTGGCACAGCTGGGAACTGCTTGGCGTTCGCAACTGGCTGCTGGCTTTCCTGGCGGCCACACCCGCGTTTACCGCGACCGGGTCGCCGGTCCTGCCGGGGCTGGTCGTCGGCGCCTCTATCGTCGCCAGCGGCGCCGGCAACGCGCTTGGCGGCCGGCTCAGCGACGCCGTCGGCCGACCGACCACCATCGCGACCGGGCTCGCGGCCAGCACAGCCCTGAGCGCAACCGTTGGCCTGCTCGGCGGCCTCCCGTTGGCGGCGCTGGCTGCGGTCGCCGTCGGCTACGGGTTCGTGCTCGCGGTCGACAGCGCCCCCACCTCGACGCTGGTGACCGAGGTCGTCCCCGACGAACACGTCGGCACCGCGCTGTCGGTCCAGTCACTCGCCGGCTTCTCGACGACGGTGGTCTCGCCGGTCGTCTTCGGGCTGGCGCTTGACCGGGCGGGATACGCCGCCGCGTTCCCGACACTCGCCGCCGGCGGGCTGCTCGGTCTCCTCTCGGTCGGCGCGCTCGTGTGGGTCCGCGGGCGGGGTCGGCCCCGTCAGTGACCCGGTGACCGCCCGCGGGTGAGACCGACAGTGACGGCCGCTCCTGGCTGGCGGCGTCAGTCGCCGTCCGCCCGCTTCGCGTCGGCCCGCGCCGCCGCGACGGACTTCCCGTCCCGTTCGACCGCCTCGACGAACAACTCGCCGGCGCGGTAGGAGGAGCGGACCATCGGGCCGGACGCACAGTACAGAAAGCCGAGTTCCGCCTCGGCAACCCGCTCCCAGGTGTCGAAGACGTCGGGGTGGACGTACTCGCTCACCTCGAGGTGTGAACGGGAGGGCTGGAGATACTGCCCCAGCGTCACCACGTCGACACCCACGGCCCGCAGGTCCCGGAGCGTCCGGTAGACCTCGTGGGCGTACTCCCCGACCCCGAGCATGACCGAGGTCTTCGCGTAGGGCTCGGCGTCGGCAATCTGTGAGAGGACCGACAGCGACTGCTCGTAGCCTGCCCGCCGGTCGCGGACCGGCCACTGGAGGCGCTCGACAGTCTCGACGTTGTGTGCGAGTACGTCCGGCCCGGCGTCGATAACTTCCTCGACGAGGTCGGCTTCACCCTGGAAGTCCGGGATGAGTGCCTCCACCAGAATCGACCGGTCCCGGCGCTTGATCTCGCGGACGGTCTCGGCGAAGTGGCCTGCCCCCTGGTCGGGCAGGTCGTCGCGGTCCACCGACGTGAGGACGACGTAGTCCAGCCCGATCTCGGCGA
>CAZQZE010000026.1:0-15445 GCA_964597715.1 uncultured Halobacteriales archaeon | reverse complement strand
CGGAGGCGGTCCGGCGCGGACGGCGGGCGCTCGAGGAGGCGGTGGTCGAGGGGGTCCCGACGACAATCCCCTTTCACCGGCGGGTACTCGACAACGAGACGTTCCTGGCCGCTGAACACTCGACGACCTTCGTCGAGGACCATCCGGAACTCTAGTGCATCGCGTCGCCCCCGTCGGGGCTCAGCGTCTGCCCGGTGTAGTACGCCGCGTCGTCGCTCGCGAGAAAGACCACCGTCGGAACGATGTCCTCTATCTGTCCGAGTCGGTCCATCGGGAGACTCGCCTGCTTGTCCCGTCGCCACTCCTCGGTGATATCGTCCAAGAGGGCGGTTTCGACGGGCCCAGGGGCGACCGCGTTCACCCGGACCTCCGGCGAAACCTCCCTCGCCAGCGCTCTCGTAAACGCGATCACACCACCCTTCGCCGCCGAGTAGTGGACAAGCTCTTTCCCCCCGATGACCCCTAGCTGTGAGGCAACGTTGACAACCGCGCCGCCGCCGGACTCGAGCATCCCGGGAAGCACGAACCGCGTTGCCAGGAAGACCCCTCGTAGGTCGACTGCCATCGTCTCGTCCCACATCTCGACGGGCATCTCCGCCAGCCGTGACTGCGTGAGGACCCCCGCGTTGTTCACCAGGATATCCGCCGGGCCGTAGGCCGACTCGAAGGTGTCGACCATCTCGGTCACGCTATCGGCGTCAGAAACGTCACCCTCGAGCGCCATCGCCTCCCCGCCCTCGGCCCTGATCGCCTCGACAGCGGTCTCGGCGGCAGCGCGCTCGTCAGCCCCGGGTGGGTGGTTGACCGCCACCCGTGCACCCGCATCGGCCAGACCCTTGACGATGCCGCGCCCGATACCCCGGCTCGCGCCCGTCACGAGCGCGTCGGTTCCGCCCAGTCGCGTCATGCCAGCGGTACCGTCCCAGGGGATATATAGGTTCGTCCGGCAGACGTACCGTGGTGTCCCGGCTGGGCTGTCAGTCGGCGGCGTAGAACACGAGCAGCCCGCCGACCGTCAGCAGGGCCGTCGAGAAGACGGTTGTGACAGTCCCGAGGGCGAACAGTTCGGGTGTCGCGCGGGTTCCCGCAGCGATCGTGAACACCTCGATCGGGAGCGTGTTCTCCTGTCCGACCAGCAACAGCCCCCGGGTTGCCTCGTTGTACGACAGGGTGAACGCGAAGACGGCCGCGCCGAGGACGGTCGGGGCGATCTGCGGGAGCACGACCCGGCGGAAGCTGGTCCACCGACTGGCCCCCATCACACGTGCGGCCTGTTCGTTCTCGGCGAGCGTCGGCGGAAACCCTGCCAGTAGCACGATGACCGCAAACGGCACCGTCCACACGACGTGGACCGGGACAGCCAGCCAGAGCCCGGCGTCCTGGCCGAGCAACTCCGTGAGAAAGAGGTTCGCGCCGACACCGTAGGTGATGCCGGGGGTGATGATCCCCAGAATGAGCAGGTATAGCAGGCTACGTTGGCCCCAGAAGTCGTACCGGTAGGCCAGCGCGGTCGAGGTCGCAAGCACTGTCGTAATCGCGGTGACGACCAGCGCCAACTGGAGCGAGCGGACCGTAGCGTCGACGATACCCTGGTTCTCGAAGAGAACGGTGTACCACTCGGTCGTGAAGCCGACGAACGGGAAGGTGAGTCCCCCCTCGTTGAACGAGAACGCGATCAGCGAGATGATCGGGGCGTAGATGTAGAGGGTCATGAACAGCACGAACACGAGCAGGAGCCGTCGGAAGGTCACCAGCCCAGAGATGCGTGCGAGGCCGGTGGTGCGTTCCCGGCCACGTTCGGTTGCCATTGATACCACACACAGTAGCAGCCTGGTAAAACAGTTTGGGCGTGGCTTTATTTTGCCGCGGCGGCTCGCCCAGGGGTTCGGACCGACCCAGGCGTGACCACCGCCAATGTGTAGAGACCGAGCGCAGGGGTTTTACTGCCGGCCGGTAACCCTCTACGCACAATGCCTGAACAGGCGACGCCCGACCACGGGATCGGTACCGCCCCACCGGAGTTGGGTGGCGCAACGTTCCCGGAGGCCAACATCCGTGCCGTCCAAGCTGTCGCCGGCGCGCTCGCGTCGACACTCGGACCGACGCCGCGGGACAAGCTCGTTGTCACGGCACTGGCGTCCCGACAGCCCGACAACCCCAATAACCCACCGCGCGACGAGTTCGCGGTCGCGACCGACGGGGCGACCATCCTGGAGGAACTCCCGCTCGAACACCCCATCGCGCCGCTCGTCCGCCGACTGGTCGGGCCCGAGCGACCGGGTGACAGCGACGTCGAGGGACAGGACATCCCCGACGGCGTGACCACCAGCGTCGTCTTGGCGGCGACGCTGCTCGACGAAGCGGCCGACCTCCTCGAAATGGGTGTGCACCAGGCAGACATCTGTGCGGGCTACCAGGAGGCGCTCTCAGTGGCGACCGACACGCTCGCCGCCGCCGCCCGGCCACTCGACCCCGAGTCCGACCGGGAGCGGGCGGAGGCTATCGCCCGCTCCGCGATGAACGGCAACGATATCGGCGGGCTGGTCACCGACTGGGCGAGGGTCGCCGTCGATATCGCCGCGCAGGTCGGGCACCCGACCGCAAAGACACTCGCGGTCCGCACGAAGCGGACGGGGCGGATCAGCGACTCGCGGCTGGTCTACGGGGCGGTCCTCGACCGGAACGGCCGTGCCGACGAGCGGATGCCACGGGCCGTCGACGACGCGTCGGTGCTCGTGCTCGGCGGCCACAGCACCGGTGGTCTGGTCGACCCCGAACCGGAGGGTGACTGGAGCGCCGACAGCAGCGCCGATTTCGCGGAGTTGGCGACTGCCTTCGACGGGCGGCGTGAGACCGTCGTCGCCGACCTCGTGACTGCCGGTGTCGACGCCGTGCTGGCCAGAGGGGGGATCTCCGCCGAGTACGCCGAGGCGCTGGCGGACCACGATGTCCTCGGGATACGGGGCGTCAACCGCCTGAAACTCACCCAAGCCGCGCGGGCGACGGGGGCAACGGTCGTCCACGACCCGACGGACATCACGACAGAGGACCTCGGCTGGGCGGACCGGGTCGCCGTCCAGAACCACGACCCCCGGCCAGGCCGCCGTCGGAAGCGGAAGATGACCGTCATCGAGGGATGCAACGACCCCGGCTCGGTCACAGCACTACTGCCCGGAACCTTCGACCAAGGCGGGGAGCAGCTCACCCGCCAGCTCCGGAAGGGTGCGAAGGCTGTTGCCGCTGCCGCCGGAGACGGCGTGTCTCACGGGGGCTATCTCCCCGGCGCCGGGGCGGTCGATGTCGCGCTCGCTCGCGCGGTCCGGGAGGCTGCCCCGACGTACAGTTCGAAGGTCCAGTTGGCCGTCGAGCGGTTTGCCGACGCGGCCGAGATGGTCCCGTTCACGCTCGCAAAAAACGCCGGGGACGACCCGCTGAGCGCAGTTGCGGACACCCGTGCACGCCAGCGGGCCGAGCCGAGTGGGGGGCGGTACGGCTACGTCGTCCCGGACGGGGTGGCCGATGCCGTCGACGCGGGGGTGCTCGACGCCCACGCCTGCCGCCGGGAGAGCTACACCGCCGGGACACAGGTCGCCAATCTCATCCTCGGGGTCGACCAGGCGGTTGCGGCGACCGTCACGGTCGAGCGGGCCGACCCGGAGGATACGATCTACGACGGGCGCGCCGAGCAGGTTCAGGAAGCCCGCGAAAACGGGCAATAGCGCCGCGAAAGGGCTCAGTCCTGCGCGATCGCAGTGATGTCGACCCGCCGCAACAGTGCGTAGACGAACAGGAAGATGATGAGCAACAGCATGATCGACATCGCCGACGCGTCAGGGTACCGGAGGCCGTTGTTGACCGAGTCGTAGATGAGCGTCGTAATCGTCCCCTGGCCGCCGCTGAGGAAACTTGGCACCGAGAAGTTGCCAATCGTCAGGACAAAGGTAAACATACAGCCGATCGCCACGCCCGGGAGGCTCAGCGGCAACGTGACGTTCCGGAACGTCTCCAGGGGGGTCCCCCGTAGCGTTTCCGAGGCATCGAGCAGGTCCTCGTCGACCTGCGAGAGCGAGATATATATCGGGGCGGCCATGAACACCACGTAGTTCTGGAGGTAGCCGATAGCCATCGAAACCGGCGTGAACAGGAGCCAGCCCAGCGGCTCGCCGATCACGCCGACTGTCTGCAGTGTCCTGTTGATGATACCGGTCTGGCCCAGGATCGGGATCCAGGCGATCGTCCGGATCACACTCGAGGTCCAGAACGGGATGACCAGAAACAGCAACAGCAGGATCCCGGCCCGTTCGCTCATATAGAACCGCAGGAAGTAGGCGATCGGGTAGCCAAAGACAAGCGTAATCACCGTCACGACCAGCCCGATGCCGACGGTCAGGGCTGTCGACGAGAGCACAGTGTTCGAGAGGACGGTACCGGTGTATGAGCCGAGCGTGAACTCCCAGACGACCGAGAACGACGCGTAGCCGAGGAAACTGTAGACCAACACGACCGCGAGCGGCAGCAACAGGAACAGCCCAAACCACGCGACGGTCGGCCCGGTGAGGGCCTGGATCTCACTCAGCGACAGGCCCCAGCCGTCCGGCAGTAGTCTTCGCCTGGTGCTCATCTCAGGCGCTGGTGAAGTCCCGCCACCGCTCGGTCATGTAGTCGGCGTTGTCGGGCCAGATCTGGAAGAAGCCGATCCGGTCGATCCGTTCCTCGATCGGGCCACTGTCCCGGGTACCACCGTCGGGGGATTCGCTCCCTTCCTCGGAGGCCCAGTCGTACTCCAGGGGGTCGAACAGCGCCGGCTCGTCGACGGGCTCGTAGGTGGCTGTGCCCTCGTACGCCCAGTCGTAGTACTCCGGTCCCATGCCATCGCCGGTCTTGTCGGAGCCGTCGCGGACGAGGTCGGTGTTGGGGTAGTGAGGCACGGAGTAGCCAAAGCCCTGGATGAATCCGGGGAACGCGGCCCCGTAGTGTGCGTCGATCAGGGCCTGCACCTCGGCCACGTTGTTGCGGTCCAGCGCACCGGGGTTCGTCGGAGTGATACCGCCGTACCAGTAGCGGTACCCCTGGAACCCGTTTCGCCCTGTCTCCATCGTCGCGTAGGTGACCGGGGTGCCCGCCCGCCGGGTGTCGAGCGCCGCAGGCTGCCAGAGGTCGCCGATAATTGCCTCCTCGGAGGCCACCAGATTGACCGACTCGCCGTATGCCGACCACGTCGAGACGAACTGGCCGGCCTGTTTCTGCTCGGTCAGGAAGTCGATTGCCGCGTCGAGCTGGTCCCGGCTCGGATTGTTCAGGTCGCCGATCTCGCCGTCGAGCATCTCGCTGTCGAGCAGGTGCATCAGCGCCTCGGGGATAGTGATTGCGGCGGTCTCACCCATGCAAACCTCTCCCTCGTACTGGTCGTCGAAGAGGTCACTCCACAAGGTCGCCTCGTCGACGAACTCCGGGTTGTATCCGACGGCATCGAAGTTGTAGACGTGTGGCGGGAACCGCAGCTCGGTCTTTTCCTCGTCCTCCCAGAGCTGCTCCAGAATCGTGTCGGTCTGCGCGCCGAGCTGGCTGAGCCGGTCGCCGGGGCTGGTGAACAGGTCGGAGATGACGTCCGGATTCCACCCGTCCAGAGCATCGGTCGGGACCGAAAGGGTCGCGTCGTTGTCGATTGTCATGGCGCCCGACCCGGCTGTGTCCACGGACATCGCGTCGAAACTCTCGGCTTCCCCGCCGAGGATGCGCTGTTGGGTTGTCGGGATCGTCGCGTTCGTGATGTCGACCTCAATCCCTGTGAGGTCCGTAAACAGCGACGCCTGCTGGTCGCGGACCGCCCACGCCGGCCCGATCCACGAGAGCGGTCGGGAACCGTCTTCAAGCGTGTCGTCGCCGCTGTCGCCCCCGCCTCCGCCTCCGTCTCCGTCTCCATCGTCGCCGCCGGCACAGCCAGCCATCGCGGCTGCGGCACCGGTTACGCCCGCATATTTTACAAATCGCCGACGTGACAATTGGTCGTCTGTCATCGTGACGGGTTCCCGTTTGTAGTTTGTATATATATAACTACTGGAGGGTACTAGATATTTTGTATTCCTGAGTGGCGGGTTCGGGTTACACGAGTCACAATACTTAGCCGTAGCCGGTTATGCAGGATAGGACGAGCATGGCGCCCAACATCACGGTCCTGAGCACCGGCGGTACAATCGCGAGCACGAAAGACAGTGACAGCGGCGCAGCGTCGCCATCTAAACAGGGGGCCGAGCTGGTTGAGGCGGTGCCGGCGGTTTCGGCGTACGGGGATATCTCGGTACGGGCGGTCACACAGGTCCCGAGCTTCGACATGAGCCTGGACGGGATCACGGCCATCGGGGACGCAGCCGCCGAGGCTGCCGACGCGGGCGCCGACGGCGTCGTCGTTACACACGGGACCGACACGATGGAGGAGTCGGCGTACGCACTCGACCTGACGCGGGAACTCACACCGCCGGTGGTGTTCACCGGCGCGCAGCGCCGCCCCGACGAGCACAGCGCCGACGGCGCGGCGAATCTCCTGGCCGCCGTCCGGGCAGCGAGTCACGAGCGGCTCCAGGGGGAGGGTGGCGTCTACGTCGCCTTCGACTCCGAACTCCACGCCGCCTACGATGTCACGAAAGGACACACCAGCGCGCTCGGGACCTTTGTCTCCCCCGACACGGGACCGGTGGCATCGTTCTCCCGTGAGGGTGTGCGACTTCATCGGCCGCCGGGCAGTCACAGCGACGCCTTGCCCGTTGACCGGACCGACGCCGACGTGGCGATTGTCAAGTCGGCTGCCGGCGTCGGACGACGGGGGGTTGACGCCGCGCTGAACGCGGGGGTCGACGGGGTCGTCGTCGAGGGAACCGGCCTGGGCAACGCGACTGCCGCAATCGGGGACGCCGTCGCCGACGCTGTGCGGGTGGGTGTCCCGGTGGTCGTGGCGTCACGGTGTCAGGGTGGGTCGACGGCCCCGGTGTACGGAACGGGCGGCGGCGGCCGGACACTGGTCGACCACGGTGCCGTGCAGGCCGGGGCCCTCCCGGCACACAAGGCCCGGCTCAAACTGGCGTTTCTCTGTGCAGCCGGGCACACGAGTCCGGCGGCAGTCGCCGAGCGGTTCTGATACCGACTCCGGGGGAGATTTATGTCAGACCTCTCCTGTGTACCCGTATGAACCGCCTGTCAGACCGGGTCGCGCTCGTCACCGGGGCGAGTTCGGGGATCGGGAACGCGATTGCGGCAGCGTTCGGCCGCGAGGGTGCCAGTGTCGTCGTCGCCGACGTTCGACGCGAGCCGAAACTCGACGAGGAGCGCTCCGTCCTCGGGAAACTCGACGATGCCGGCGCCGAGAGCCGGTACGTCGAGACGGATATCACCGATGAGGAGGACGTTCAGGCGGCCGTCGAGACGGCCGTGACCGAGTTCGGGGGGCTCGACATTCTGGTCAACAACGCCGGGGTCTACTACCAGTACGAGGCACACGAGACCCCGACGGAGGCGTTCGACGAGATCCACGACGTCAATCTCCGGGGGACGTTCCTCTGTAGCAAGACTGCGGTGCCGGAGCTACGCGACAGCCCGAATCCGAAGATCATCAATCTGTCGTCGATCCTTGGGCTAGTTGGGGACGCAAAGAGTGCGGCGTACTGCGCGTCGAAAGGCGGTGTCTCGAATCTGACCCGGGGGATGGCGCTTGACTACGCAGAGGACGAGATAAACGTGAACGCGCTCGCACCGGGCATCATCAAGACCGCACAGAACGCGGAGTGGCGGGCGAACGACCCCGAGTTGCTCGCCGACTGGGAGCGTCGAACGCCGTGGCCGCGGTTCGGCGACCCGGAGGATGTCGCCGACGCCGCGGTGTTTCTCGCCAGCGAACAGAGTGATTTTGTCACCGGACACGTGCTCAGCGTCGACGGTGGGTGGACCGCACAGTGAGTCGGCTGTCGGTCCGGGCCGTCCGGGGGGCCGGCCCGGGGGCGCAATGATTAGGTGGACCACAACGCCTAATACTTGCCGTCAGTCCATATACTTCAATGAGTTCCACGGCGGCGATCGCTGTAGACAGCCTCTCGAAGTCCTACGCGGACGAGACCGTTCTTCAGGAGGTCTCGTTCGCGGTCGAGACGGGTGAGTTCTGTGTCGTGATGGGGCCAAGCGGGAGCGGAAAGAGCACCCTGCTCGGGTGTATCGCCGGACTCGTCGAACACGACGCCGGAACGGTCAGGCTCGACGGGGAGTCGACGGAGACGCTCCCGGTGCGCAGCCGAAACCTCGGATACGTCTTCCAGGAGTTCGAGGACACCCTATTCCCGCACATGACCGTCGGGGAGAACGTCGCCTTCGGTCTCAAACAGCAGGACGCCGACCACGACCAAGCGGAGGTCGACCGCCGGATCGACGAGATGCTCGAGTTGCTTGCTATCCCGGACACGCGCGAGGATTTGCCAACAGAGCTGAGCGGCGGGCAACAACAGCGCGTAGAACTCGCCCGTCAGCTAGTGAGACAGACCGACATCCTGTTGCTCGACGACCCGCTTGCCGACCTAGACTACAAGCTCCAGAAGCGGATGGAACTCGAGATGCGGGACATCCACGCGGAGATGAACAGCAGCTTCCTGTACGTCACACACAACCAAGACCAAGCGCTCAAGCTGGCGGACAAGCTGGTTGTACTCAACCGTGGGCGGGTCGAGCAGATCGGCACACCCGAGGAGGTCTACTACAGACCGGCATCGGCCTTCGTTGGCCGGTTCGTCGGCGACTCGAACCCGTTTGTCGGAGCGGTAACGGCCGACGACGAGGCCGAAGAAGGGGTCAGTGTCGAGACGGGTATCGGCCGGATGGCAGCGACCGTCCAGGGTGGACACCCGGCCGATGACCGGCGCGCGCTGGCGATGGTCCGGCCGGAGAGCGTCGCGTTCGACAGCGCCGCCGAGGGCCATGACAACGTCTTCAGCGCCCGGCTTATCGACTGGACCTACATGGGCGAGGAGACCGAGTACGCGTTCGAACTCGACGGCCTCGACTACGTGTTGCAGGCGGTCAGCCGCGGGACACCGGCGGTGACAGAGGCGGACCTCGGAACCACAGTACCGGTCGGGTGGGACCGGGCCGACACCCTCTGTTTCGAGACGGTCAGCTCGGCTCCGACGGTTACTGTCGACGACCTCATGAGGGTGTGACCGATGTCCGACACAGAGCCACGGACCGAGGAGCCGGTTGGGGCCACAGCAGAGCAGACAGAGGCGGATGCCGCAGGTGAGGAGACAGCAGCCCGGGAGACGGTGCTCGATGTGTCCGGGCTGACGAAGATATACCCGGACGGGACACTCGCCGTCGACGATATCGACTTCAGCGTGAAGGCGGGGAACTTCTGTGTGATCATCGGCCCGAGCGGGTGTGGGAAATCGACGACGCTACACTCGCTGGTCGGGAAGGTCGAGGCAACGGAGGGGACAATCACCCTCGACGGCACGGATATCACCGAAACCGAAACCTACGACCGGGATATCGGGCTCGTCTTCCAGGACTTCCAGCTGTTCCCGCATCTCACCGTGGAGGAGAATGTCCGGTACGGACTCGAGCGACTCGACCTCCCGGAGCGAGAGGCCGACCAGCGCGTGAGCACGGTCATGGAGACGATGCAGCTATCCGGGGCTGCCGGACGCGACCCCGGCGACCTGTCCGCCGGGCAGAAACAGCGTGTCGCCCTGGCGAGGAGTCTCGTGCTGGAGCCGAAGCTGCTGTTGTTGGACGAGCCACTCGGGGATATGGACTACAAGCTCCAGAAGCGGATGGAGCGGGAACTTCTGGAGGTCCACCGCGAGTTCGATACTACCTTTGTCTACGTCACCCATGACCAGACACAGGCGATGCGGCTTGCCGACCAGGTTGTCGTGATGAACGACGGGAACGTCGAACAGTCCGACCCGGTCGACGCGGTGTACAACGCGCCGGAGACGGCCTTTGTCGCCACGTTCGTCGGCGACTCAAACATTCTTCGTGGGACCGTCGAGAGTACCAGCGAGGACGGGTCGGTGGCACGGGTCGAGACCGACATAGACCAGTTCGAGACGCGGACGGACAACCTCGACTCCGAGCCGAGCGAGGTCGTCGGTACCGAACTGGCCTTCTCGGTACGGCCGCAGCATCTCACACTCGAAGACGGTGTCCGGAACACTGTCAGGTGTCGTGTCGAGGACGTTATCACCCGCCCGGGCAAGGGAGCGCAGGTGGTTCTCTCGCCGCTGTCGGCTCCGGGGGCAGAACTCCAGTTGCGAAGCTGGGAGGCTGTCTCGGTGCGCAAGGGCGAGGAGGTGACGGTGGGTTGGACACCGGCTGACGCGGTCATGCTCGACCGAACGAGTGTGGTCGAGGGCATCGACCTCGAGACCGATATTCTGGGCGAATGATCAGCGGCAATGGTTAACGTGTCATGGGATATTCAGCAAAGTTTAGTAGGCGGTAGTCAAACAGCAGTAGCGTATGACATCGACAGTATGCCTCTCATACGACTTCGACGCTGTATCGACCTGGCTCTGGTCGTACGACTCGTGGGATATGCCAACCCGTCACTCCCGCGGCGTGTACGGCGCGAACACGGGTGCACCGCGGCTGCTTGACCTGCACGACAAGTACGAAATTCCGGCGACCTGGTTCGTCCCCGGCCACACGATCGACAGTTTTCCCGAGATCTGTGGTGAGGTTCACGACCGCGGCTACGACATCCAACACCACGGCTGGAGCCACACCGGCCCGGCTACCTACGAGACAAAGGAAGACGAGAAGGCCGACGTCAACCGGGCGGTCGAGTCGATTGTCGACCTGACCGGCGAGCGGCCGGACGGCTACCGGTCGCCTGCCTGGGACTACTCGGAGAACACCCTCGAGATCCTCGACGAGGTCGGTATCGAGTGGGACTCGAGCAAGATGGCGTCCGATTTCAGCCCACACTGGGTGTACGGCGACTGGAGTGCCCCGGAGGACGGCGCCTATGACCGCGGGGAGCCGACCGATATTGTCGAACTCCCGGTCTCCTGGCAGCGTGACGACTGGCCGGCACTGACATTCACGTGGTCGCGCCCACACCGGATGGGCTACGTGAGCGAGGACTCGCTGTTCCAGCGCTACTACGACCAGTTCGACTGGATGCACGAACACGTCGATGACGGCGTGTTCATCCTCACGATGCACCCACAGGTCATCGGACAGGGCCACCGGCTGAGCCGTCTCGAGGAACTCGTCCAGTACATGCTACAGAAGGATGGTGTCGAATTCAAACAGATGCACGATGTCGCCACCGAGTTCCGCGAGAACAGCTAAACCCGGTCGAGTAACTCCGCTTTTTTTGCCGCGAACTCCTCGTCGGAGAGGGCGCCCCGCTCGTGGAGGTCTGCGAGCCGTTCGAGCGTCTCAAGCGGTGTCGTGGCGTCCGACCCTGTCGTCCCGTGACCCCGCCGGTCACTGATAAACGCCTGTGCGGCCTCCACCTCCTCGAGCGGCGACTGTGACCCGTCAACGTAGTAGCCGGTGTCGTCACTCTCGACCTGTAACCGGCTGTTCCCACCCGGAGCGCGCTCGACACTGACGGCCGAGACGTCCGACAGTGGCAGGCTGATACGGTCCGCCCCATCGGGCCGCGGCACGACCACGATGACCCGCCGGTCGGTGATGACTGTCAGCAGGTCGGCGTCCGGGCTCGCGACCTTCCGCTTCCGTCGGGTCTCCGACGCCGGTGCGGTCAGGTCATCGATGTCACAGACACTTCCACGGATGATGTACTCGGGCTGTTCGCCCTCGACGAGAGACCGATAAAGTGCGTCACCGCCGATATCCTCCCGCAGCGTGTCTGCCGTGACTGAACACCCGGTTGCCGTCTCTGCCAACCGACTGGGGCGGGTATCCGGCATGTGTGAACGGTGGGTCGGGGGGAACTTGAAGTTGTACGTAGCCCCGCGTACGGTGAGGCCCGCAACACGGTCGTCCTACAAACGGGCGATGGCAGCCACTCTACACCTCGGCTTTCGCGTCCGCGAGCGCGTCGATGACTGCCTCCATGTTGTCGGTTAGCGGGTAGACAACGGGTTCGGTACAGCCGGCCGCACAGTAGTCACGGATCCGTTCGATGACATCCTCCCTCGTTCCCGCGGCGACAATGTTGCGGACCACGTCGTCGGACACCAACTGTGACGCCCGCTCGATGTCCGACGACGACGCGGGCCATCCACCGAGTTCCTCCGTGATCTGTTCGCCCCTCTCGGGGTCGATACCACAGGCCTTCGTGATGTGTGGCTGCTGACCGATATACTGGGTCGCCAGCCCACGGGCGGCGTCAACCGCCGCATCGGCGTCCTCGTCCATCGCCACGGCGATGAGCTGCGGGCGGTCGACGTCCGCCATTGTTCCGCCCTGCTTTTCGACCCCCTCTTTGAGCTTCTCTAACCCTTTCAGGTTGTGTTCCGGCGGGATCAGGTAGTTCATGAATATCCCGCCTGCGACCCCCTTACCCACCAGTTCGCCGGTTAGCTTGTGCATCGTCTCACCGGTCGCGCCGACGTAGATTGGGACGTCCCGTGGCTCCGCGTCACCCCGGACGAGGTCGAGTTCGATCCCCTCGACATCGAGTGTCGACCCGTCGTAGGTGACGGTTTCCAGGTCCAACAGCTGTCTGGTGACCGTACAGTACTCCCACATCCGACGGAGCGGGTTCTCGCGGTCGATACCCACCTTCGACGCCAGCGGGTCCCACCATGCACCGATCCCGAGTTTCATCCGGCCGCCGGAGAGTTCGTCCAGCGTCGAGAAGGTCTGTGCCATCACCGCCACGTTTCGCGTGTAACAGTTCGTCACGCCGGGCGCGAGGTCGATCTCGTCTGTGACCTGCGAGTACGCGCCCAGCACGGTCATCGCATCTCTGACGAGTCGGGACTCACCCTGCCAGAGCGAGTCCAGCCCCTGCTGTTCGGCGTACTGTGCGTAGTGAAGTTCGTCCTCGATTTTGGGTTGCTCCCAGTTCCAGATACCCGCTCGGGAGAACTCACGACCGAACTGCGCTTTCACAAGTGATCACGACAGTTGTACTTGCAGCGCGAGTAAAAAGCTTCGTGCAGTCCTGACGTTTGCCGTCGAACAGCGTGGCTCCGCTCACAGTCGTACGAGCCGACCACAACGGTGGCAGGACCGACCCGCCCGGTACTGCGAGCGAGCGCCGAACCCCGGACACCGCCCGGTCACACCACGAGCCGGGAGCGCACTCAGACCAGCGCGAGGGTGTCGGCGAACACGACGGCCGCAAACCCCGTCACACCGACACCAGTCACGACGCGGACCGCCGCGGAGGCCCTCCGGTTGCGCCCAAACAGCCGGAGCGCCGTTCCGACGCCGGCGCCGACAGCGGCCATCGTGAGGGTGATACTGGCGGCGTACGCGAGCACCGCGAGAGCGACGACCCCGGGGCCGTATGTCGAGAGCAGCGTTCCCGCGAAGGCCATCATCGAGAGCGGCGGCGAGAGGGTGAACAGCGCGCCGACCAGTCCGGTCTTCAGGTACGCCCGTGTGGTGTGGTCGTGGCTGTGACCGTCCACGAGCGGGAAGTGAAGGTGCGGGTCGGCAGCCCCAGCATCTCCGGGGCGACCGTCGTGGTCGTCGTGGTTGGTCTGTTCCCGCTTGTGTTGGTGGGGATAGTCGCCGTCTCCACCGTCACCGTGGCCGTCACGAGTGTGTGTACGGGCGGCGGCGCGGTACCCCTGTACGGTGAGCAACAGGCCGAATGCCGCCAACAGGACGGTGACCGTCAGGGTGCCGAGCGTTGTCAGTGACTCGGGAAACGAGGGCTGCCCGAGCACGAGGGAGGCGAGCGCGAGCCAGGCGACGACCAGCACCACGTGACCGGCGCTGAAACACACGCCGACCAGTGCCGACAGCCGGGCGTCGTCGTACCGACTAGACAGCGAGGAGATACCGGCAACGTGGTCCGGTTCAATAGCATGTGTCACCCCGAGGACGCCGGCGGTCACCAGCGCACCCACGAGCGTCGCGGTCATCGGGTCCCCCGGTCCGGCGGGTCGCTGTCACCGGTGTCTGTCACAGTCATCGTACGTGGCTGTGCCGCCGGCAGCAAGTCGAGTCGCTTGCTGGCAAGTTTTGTCTATTTCGGGGGGGACTATATCGGTCTCACTGTTTTTATACACGTAGATGGACGAAGACGGGCTGAAACGGACGAAAAATGGACAGTGCTTAAGTAATCAGCGTCGGGCGGGTGGTCGGCGGTGACTGACCTGGCACCTGGCGAGGTGGTGACCGGCGAGGAACCGGTCCGGATCAACGAGGGCCGGGACACTACCGACGTGAGCATCGCCAACACAGGGGACCGCCCGGTCCAGGTCGGCTCACACACCCACTTTGCGGAGGTCAACGCCGCGTTGCGTTTTGACCGCGAGGCGGCTGTGGGGATGCGGCTCAACGTCCCCGCCGGAACGGCGGTCCGGTTTGAGCCAGGCGGAACGACGACCGTGGAGCTGGTCGCACTCGGCGGGAAGCGGCGGGTGAACGGGCTGAACGGGCTGACCAACGGGTCCGTCGAGAACCGCGACCGGGTGCTCCGGCGAGGCCGTGAGGGCGGCTTCAAGGACGCCGGCGAGGGTGACGCGGAGTGACACGCGACGTTCCGCGTGATGACTACGCCGCCCTGTACGGCCCCACAGCCGGCGACCGGCTCCGACTCGGCGACACCGACCTGTTCGCCGAGGTCGAGACCGACTACCGGACACCTGGCGACGAGGCGGTGTTCGGTGGCGGCAAGACGCTACGGGACGGTCTGGGCAGCGCCCCTGGCGCGACCAACGCCGGTGGAGCGCTCGATTACGTCGTGACTAACGCCACGGTGGTCGACCCTGTCCTGGGTGTGGTGGCCGGTGACATCGGTATCAGCGACGGGCAGGTGGCTGGCGTGGGGAAGGCCGGCAACCCCGACACGATGGACGGCGTCGACATGGTCGTCGGCCCGGGGACGGACGTCTACCCGGCGGAGGGGATGGTGGTCACGCCCGGCGGCTTCGACATTCACGTCCACTTCAATTCGACAGGGCTGGTGGAACACGCGCTCAGTTCGGGGGTCACGACGATGTTCGGCGGCGGCTTCGGCGGTGGCGCGACAACCTGCACGCCCGGGCCTCGCAACATCGAACTGTTCCTGAAGGCCGCCGAGGAGTGGCCGGTCAACGTCGGCTACTACGGAAAGGGGAACGCGAGCAAGCCCGACCCGCTCCGCGAGCAGGCAGAGGCAGGGGCCTGCGGGCTCAAACTGCACGAGGACTGGGGGTCGACGCCCGAGGTCATCGACACCGCACTCGGGGTGGCCGAGGAGATGGCCCTCCAGGTGGCGATGCACACCGACACGCTCAACGAGGCGGGCTTTCTGGAGAACACCGCCGCG
>CAZQZE010000025.1:0-15700 GCA_964597715.1 uncultured Halobacteriales archaeon | reverse complement strand
GCCGGAACGTCGACATGAGTTACGTCGTCATGGACAACCGTATCTACGGGCTGACGAAAGGCCAGGCCTCCCCCACCTCGCGCGAGGACTTCGAGACGGCCACGACCCCCGAGGGCCCCAAACAGCCCCCGGTCAACCCCCTCGCGCTCGCGCTGGCCTCGGGGGCGACCTTTATCGCACAGACGTTCTCCTCGGACTCCCAGCGCCACACCGAGGTCGTCCGGAAGGCCATCGAACACGACGGCTTTGGCTTTGTCAACGTCTACTCGCCCTGCGTGACCTTCAACGACGTCGACACCTACGACTACTGGCGCGACTCCATCGTCGACCTCTCCGAGGTTGACCACGACCCCACCGACTACGAGGCGGCCCAGGAGCGGATCATGACCGGCGACCGCGAGCACATCGGCATCATCTACCAGGACGAAAACTCGGTGCCCTTCGAGGAACGCGAAGGCCTCGAGGACCCGATGTACGAGATCCCCGACGGCGCCCCCGAGGACGCGATGGACCTGGTCCGCGAGTTCTACTGACCCGTCATCCAGTCCCGGGTGGCCTTCGCGTACCCGACACGGGGACACCGGAGGCTGTCCGGCCACTCGCCCCCACGTTCACCCCACGAACGGTCTCCGCCAAAGCCGAGTGACCCCCGACCGGAGAGCCCGTGGCTCCCTCAGGGCCGGTCCCAGGCCGGGTGGTCGTGCCGAGTTGCGGGCTCGGCAACGCTGCCCGCGGTACTATCCTCGCCGCCGCGCTGTTGGGCGTGCTCGCCTACCTCGTGGGGCTGAGCGCGCTCGGCGGGTATCTCGGGGCCCGGGTCCGGGGTGACTGATACTGTCAGCTGTACGTCTGTGAGGAGTCTCGCCGTTCCGGGGCGGCGAGTATCCTCACGACGGGACAGCCGGCAGCATGAGCCGCCTGTGCTCCGCGCCCGCTGCCCTCCGGTGGGGACGTGACAGAGCCGACACCGGACTGTGAACCACGCTGTTCTTGCTGCTCCAGCCCAACCGACCGTATGAACCTATTCTGGCACCGGCGGGACCTGCGGATCCCCGACAACCGCGGGCTCGCACTGGCCGCGAACGACGGCGAGCTACTCCCGGTCTACGTTGTCGACACCGACCTCCTCAAGCAGGTCGGCAAACGCCAGCGAACCTTCTTCATGAACGGTGTCCGGGAGCTGAAGCGGCGTTACCGGTCGCTGGGTGGTGACCTGCTCGTTCGGGCCGGCGCGCCCGCGGACGTGCTGGCGGACGTTGCCGAGGAGTACGGCGCCGACCGGGTCTACTACAACCGTCACTACCGGCCGGCGCGACGGAACCGACAGCGCCGCGTCGACGACCGGCTCCCGACGAAGTCCGTCGAGGACCTGCTGCTCGTCGACCCACGACGCCTCGACTCCGAGTACGCCAATCACAGCCGCTTCTACGACGACTGGCAGGACGAACACAAGCTCACGCCGTTTGACAGCCCCGACGAGGACCTGGTCGTCGACGCCGCGGACGACACCGGGGTGCCGGATATGGAGGCCGACATCGACCTGCCCGAAGCCGGGTACCGGGCGGCGCGCGACCGGTACAGCCGGTTTCTCGACGTCGGTATCGAGACCTACAACGACACCCGTGACGACATGCGTCTGGCCGTCGAGCGCCCGGTGGGAGCGGTCTCGCGACTCTCACCCTACCTCGCGGCCGGCATGCTGGGAGTCCGGGAGGTCTGGGCCGACGCCAGCGAACGCTACGACGCCGCGAGCGGGAGCGCCCGCCGTAACATCGACAAGTTCCGCTACGAACTCTCCTGGCGCGAGCAGAACTACCACCTGCTGCACTACAATCCGACGCTGTTGACGGAGAACTACACGCACTTCCCCAACCAGATCGACTGGGCGAACGACCCCGACCACCTGGCAGCCTGGAAGCGTGGCGAGACGGGCTATCCGTTCATCGACGCGGGGATGCGCCAGCTGAACCAGGAGGGGTACATCCACAACCGGCCACGCCAGAACGTCGCCTCCTTCCTGACAAAACACCTGCTGGTCGACTGGCGCGAGGGTGCCCGTTACTTCGCCAAACAGCTCGTGGACCACGACCCGGCCAACAACTACGGCAACTGGCAGTGGACCGCCTCGACGGGGACCGACTCCGTGGACGTGCGCATCTTCGACCCGGTCGCCCAGATGTCGAAGTACGACGACGGCGCGACCTACGTACAGGAGTACGTCCCGGAGCTCCGGGAGGTGTCTGCCGACACTGTGGTGGACTGGCCGACCCTGCCGAAGTCACGGCGTGACGAACTCGCCCCCGACTACGCTGACCCGATTGTCGACCGCAACGAGGGCTACGAGCGCGCCCAACGGGTCTTCGAGGAGGCACTCGGCAAGCGGTAGCCGTCCCGTTATCGCCCCTCGACCCGCACCGAACAGTACAGACAGACCGTCTCCCCGCCGACGTAGTTCACGTCGTGTTCGCCACAGTCCGGACACCGGTAGGTGTCGTTGTTGTACTCCGTCGACCCGCGGGGCAGGTGGAGTTGGCCGGCCTCGAGAACCCGGTCGACCGCCTCCGGAAGCGTCCGTGACTTGTACCGGGGACGGTGAGCCAGGTAGTCCTCCCCCTCCGGGTCCGGGCCGTGGAGGTCGTCCCACTCCACACCCCGGTAGTTCCGGCTGGCGTGTAACAACAGCCCGTTCGCGGCGTCGAACAGCGGGCCGGTCGCGGCGTCGAGAGGGTCGTCGGGGTGGTTCGCCCGGTAGAGCCGCTCGGCCCGGTCGTAGGCGTCCGCCGCGGCGTCCTCGGCGCCCCGGATGACGGCGGCGTCCGCGACGAACTCCTGGCAGACGGCCCGTGCGACACCGTCACGGACGTGGTCGCGGGCGTCGAGCGCGAGCGGGGCAACCGTGAGTGCCCGGTAGCGGGCGCGGTCCTCGGCGCCGGCCAGACGGTAGCAGAGCCCGGCAGTGAGCAGAAACGAGAGCCCGGCGGCCGGTCGGTCCCGGGCCCCGGGGGCAAGCACGTCCCCGCCGGAGCCGTCGCCGCGCTCGCCGTCGCCCAGGTCACGGTGTGCGGCCCGGGTGTAGGCGTCGCCGGCGGTCTGCCAGTTCCGTTCCACCAGCGCGGAGATGGCCGTCTCGCGGTGTGGGTTCGGCATACATCTGTTGAGGGCGCGAGCCCTAAGTGTGGTACCCCTACAGGGTGAGCCCGATGTGGCTGACAGGTAGTCCGCCGTTGTCCTCCAAGCCCGTGCGCTCGGCGAGTAGTGCCGTCCCGAGTTGCCGCGCCAGCCTCTCCGCGTCCCCGACGGCGTCCGCGAGTGCCGAGGCCCCAGGTGGTGTCTCCGGAACGGCTGTGCGGAGTGTCGCCGCGTCGGGGCTGGACAGCCCCTCGGCGACGTCGCGTAGTTGGAGCGCGGCGTGGACACCGGCGGTCAGGTAGCGGGTAGCCCGCCCCTCAGGGTCCGGGACGGCGGTGATCGTCGAGAGATAGCTCGCGGCGTGTGTGTCCTCGATGTCGGCCTCACTCTCGATGAACTCACGAACGGCATCCCGGTCGGGCGCGGTCGCAAACGCCTCGCTGGCGGCCTCGTACAGGTCAGCCTCCTCGTCGGCGACCTCGTGGAAGACGTTGCCGACGACGACCGCGTCCGCACCCGCCTCGAGTACCGTCCGGGCGTCCTCGCGGCTGTCCAGGCCGCCGCCGTACCAGACCCGCGACCACGAGACCCCATCGTCGACCGCCTCCAGGATGCCGACCGCCTCCTCGCCGCCGAATGTCCCCGAGTACTCGACGTAGACCACCTCGCTGTCGAGGTGGGTCTCGGCGGCTATAGCCCGGTGTTTCGCGGCCTCGGGGTCGAGCAGGTCAGCCTCGGTGACGTTTGCCTCGCGGGCGGCGGCGCTGTCGAGATTCATGATGATGTAGGCCTCGAAGACCGCCTCCTCCATCATCCACGCGCCGGCAAACGCGGAGAGCCGGTCGCCGAACCCTTCGCCGAGCGGGAGCGGGAGCTTCTCGTCGATGTAGTCGGGGGCGAGTTCCTCGCGGACGTGGTCGATACCGCGGCCGAGTTTCCCCACGAGCGCCTCGCTGTCGCCGTTGAGCACCTCCGGGACGGCCATGAAGTCAGCGGCATCGCGGGTCCGCCCGGTGACGTGGTCGGCGGCGCTGGGTTCGTGAAAGGCCGGTACGTCGGCGGCGTTGACCAGCTCGAAGGTCTCCTCGGTGTTGTCCTCGGTGACAGCCTGTGAGCCGCCGACCGAGACTGCGCCGGTATGAGAGAGATACAGCGGGTACGCGAGCGGGAGCCGCTTTTCGCGCTCCGGGTCGACCTTCGTAACATGGGTCCAGTCCGCCGGCACGGGGTTTGTATCGAGCGAGAGTGCCGTCCGCCCGCCTACGGAGACGAGCCGTCCGAGCCTGCTCACCCGTCGAACCACGGACGCGAGACGCGACATACACACACGTGTTGTCGCCGCTATCAAAAGTGTAGCCACTCCGGGCTAGCGTGACAGCAGTTCACACCCGAGACGGGGTCGGCCCGTAACCCCTCGGTCAGTGGTTGCCCGGGAGCAGTTCGGGCTCCCCGTCGCGGTAGATATACTCCGTGGCGATCCCGGTCAACGCGGAGTCGGCGGCCGTCGCGTGGGTCTTCGCCAGGTCGAGGTAGCCGTTCGCGGCCCCGAGCACCCGGTCGTAGGCCGTCCGGTCGCGCTCCGCGAGCAGGTACTCGGCGGTCACCGGTGTCAGCTGTCCCTCGCGCATGTCGGCGGCGTAGTCCTCAACGTCGTCCAGCCAGACCTGCGCGCCGATGATCGCCAGGACGATCGACCGCTCGAACGCCGGCGAGACGGGCAGGTCGGCAGCCCGGTACATCCCGACCATCCCCTCGTAGATGACGCCGACCCGGTCGTACTGCGTCTTTATGTAGGGGAGGTCGCGTTCGGCTTCCCCGAAGGCCTCGGGCGGGTCGGTAAACTCGGCGTCGCGGTACTCCGCCCGGACCGCCTCGAGTGCGTCACTGTCACCCGCCTCTGCGCGGGCCATCAGCCGCCGGAAGTGGGGGTCCTGTGCCTGGTGGCGCTCCGACGCCTCGACAGCCCGCTCGTAGGCCGCCCTGACGCCGGCCGGGAACGCCGAGAACAGGTCCTCGACCCGTGCTTCGAGGGTCTCCTGGGCGAGTTCGGCCACGCGACGACGCTGCTGGTCGGTCACGACAGCCCCCCCGACCCTGACCTCGAAGTCGTCGTACTCCGCGTCGTTGACCGCATCCCGCATGTCGCCGTCGACGAGCGCCTCCACCACCAGCCGGGTGAGACGGTCGGCGTGGTCGTCCGCACAGTCCGCCCGGCGGTAGAGGTAGCCAAGCGTCAGCTTTGCCGGGAGGATGAGCTTGGTGTCGTAGGCAAAGTCGACGGGCGCGTCGAACTCCGCCTCTGCGCGCGCCTCGACGGCCGCAAACGCGTCGTCGACGAGTGTCTCGGTCACGCCGTCGACCCGGCGTTTGAGCCGCAGACTCCCGTAGTCGAACAGGCCCGAGTCGGCGTAGTAGCCCAGCACCGCCTGCACGGCGGTCGGCAGGGCGTCCCGGGCGGCGAGCCAGGCCGCGCTCGCTCGAAGCATCGACCGGTGGTGGGTGGGGCGGGGGCTTTAGCGTGGTGGTGTCCGGCCCCGTGACCGCGGGGTGTGTGACGGGTTGAGTAGCAAGACTGATTACCCAAACACGACAGTATTGCCTATGGACGACCGTTACGACGTGGTGGTTGCCGGGGCCGGACCGGCGGGGGCGCAGTGTGCCCGTGACCTCGCCGGCCGGGACTACGACGTGCTCGTCCTCGAGACCGAGTCCGAGGAGGAGTTCCCCCGGCAGAGCAACAAGTCGACCGCCGGCACCTTCCCGTCGATGATGGCCGCCTTCTCGGTCCCCGACGAGGTGGTGATGAACTTCACCGATACGGTGGTGCTCGAGTCACCGAACAACCACACCGTCCAGGAGCAGGCCGGTGCGGTGATGAACTTCGCCGAGTTCAAGCGGTTTCTGGTGCGCGATGGCCGCGAACGGGGGGCTGACTACCGCTTCGACGCCAGGGTCTCCGCCCCGATCACCGAGGACGGGGACGTCGTTGGCGTCGAATTCAACGGTGACGAGCAGGTCTTCGCCGATATCGCGGTCGACGCAACCGGCCCTTCGGCGCCACTCGCCGGCGAGTTGGGGGTCAGTGACCTCGACCGTGGCCGCCAGGCCATCGGGATCGAGTACGAGTTCGAGGGTGTCTCGGTCGACCACCCCGGCTACGCCGACCTGACCGACTCGATGATGCTCCGACTCGACCACGACCTCGCCCCCGGCGGCTACTCCTGGGTCTTTCACACCGGCGGTGACACCGCGAAGGTCGGGCTCTGTTACATCCAGAACAGCTACCACAGAGACCGTGCCCGCGACGGGATGACAGTCGACGGTTACCTCGACTACTGGCTGGAGACCGACCCACGGTTCGAGTCCGCCACCAGACTCGAGGGCAAACAACACCGCGGCTCGGCACACATCCAGCCGCCCGGCCAGCTCTACACTGACAGCTTCATGGCCATCGGCGACACCGTCCCGACCGTCGACCCGCTGTGGGGCGAGGGGATCCACAAGGGGATGAAGTCGGCGCGCGCGGCGGCCGTGACGGCCGACGCCGCCCTCACCCCACGCGAGCCCGACACCTCCGCGGCGGCGATGTCCACCTACGCCGACCTCTGGCACAGCGAGGTCGCACCAAAAGCCCGGACCCGCCTGCTGATGACCGAACTGCTCTACTACGTGTCAAACGAGCGCTACGACCAACTGATGGCGGACCTGAACGCCACCGACCAAGACACCCTCGCGGCGGTCAACGGCGGCAACCCCTTGGCGATGCGCGAGTTACTGCACCTCTCCGACTTCCCGACGCTCGTCGACTTCGCGCGCGAGCGGCTCGACTACCACCTCCCCACGGGGTCCCCGCGGGCCGCCGTCTCGGCGCTATACAGCGCCCTCCTCGGCCGCCGCTGAGCCAGCGGCCCGTCGGGACACCCCAGCCCGGCAGTTACACCCGTCCCGCGAGACCGTAGCTTCCACGAGAGGCCCGGCAAGCGTTGCCAGCGCCCCCTCCACAACCCTGCCGACCACCGCGGTCGGCACACTCCGCGACGAACAGTCGGCTGTCGGCGGCGCGACGGCTTCGCAATCGGTTTTATGACTGCGGTCGTACGGGATTGTATGAGTCAGGAGCTCAGCCCGGAGGATGTACCCCACGCCGGCGAGATGCCGGTGTTTGGCCTCGGTACCTGGGAGAACGACGACCACGACCAGTGCGCCCAGAGCGTCCGGACTGCCCTGGAGATGGGGTACCGCCATATCGACACCGCACAGGCCTACCGCAACGAGGATGCCGTCGGCGAGGGGGTCGCCGCCGCCGACGTCGACCGCGAGGCGGTCTTTCTGGCCACGAAGGTGTGGATCTCGAACCTCTCATACGAGGACGTCCACACAAGCGTCGAGCGGAGCCTCGACCAACTCGGGACCGACTACGTCGACCTGTTGTACGTCCACTGGCCGGCCGGCGACTACGACCCGGGGGAGACACTGCGGGCGTTCGACGAACTGTACGACGACGGCGCCGTCGACCGGATTGGCGTCTCGAACTTCGAGCCCGGGCACGTCGAGACGGCCCGCGAACACCTCGACGCGCCGATTTTCGCGAACCAGGTCGAGATACACCCGCTGCTCCCACAGACGGACCTCCAGGCGTACGCCGCCGAGACCGACCTCGAGTTGGTCGCGTACTCCCCGCTGAAGCGGGGTGCGGTGTTCGACGACCCCACCCTGACCGCGGTCGCCGACGAACACGGTGTCAGCGCCGCACAGGTCAGCCTCGCCTGGCTCCGCGAGAAGGGGATCACGACCATCCCAAAGGCCACGAGCGAGGCGCACATCCGGGACAACGCCGAGAGCCTCTCGCTGTCACTGTCCGCCGAAGCGGTCGGGCGTATCGACGGGATCGACCGCCGGGACCGGCAGGTCCACCCCGACTTCGCGCCACAGGCCTGGGGTTGAGGCGGCGCTCAGCCGGCCCCGACACCGCGGGCCGGATGTGGCGGTGTCGGACATGAAGACATATACTCCCCCCCGCATTTAGCCTCGGATATGTCCACCCAGGAGGGGCTCGTCGGCGCAATAAGGATCGACCTGGTCCGTCTTCACGAAACCTGGATGGAGTTCATCTACCCCCGTCAACGCCGGGCAGAGAACACGGTGCTCGGCAAGTGGACCCCCGACGGCGGCGTAGAGGCCTTCTTCTACCGGCTGTGGAGCACGGTCGGTCTCCCGGTGGTCGGACTCGTCTATCCGTTCGTGTTGGTCGGCTACTTCGTCAGATTCCAGAGCCGCCGCGTGAACGTCACCGCCGAACGGCTCGGTCTCATCGGTGTGGTACTCCTGTTCGTCCTCCTGTGGGGGGCGCTGTCGGCGGTCGTCCGCTTTGTCGCGCCCGGGAGCTTCGTCTCCGGCGGTGTCGTTGCCGTGCTGGCGGCGAGCGGTGTCGCGGTCCTCGCGGCCGGCCTCTCGTATGGCTTCTGGCAGCTCGGTGGCCGGGTCACGACGGTCCTGCTCGCCTACCCCTTCGCCATGACGGCCATCTTCCTGCCGCCGGTCGTCGCCGCGCTCTACTCGTCGGCGCTTGCCGACGTGGTGCTGTCGGGAACGGACTCGCTTGCGGTCTGGTTCGTCCAGGAGGGGCCGAACCTGCTCGGGCTCACCGACTACCTCGTCGCCGAGTTCGACCTGGAGGGTGTGGCCTACGTCCTGCTGTGGTTCGCCATCGCGGTCCCGCTAGGGTGGCTGCTGGGTGGCGTTGTCGCGCTGGCCGACCTCGTCCGGCCGGCGCCGGAGTGAACGACTGAACGTATTTGAGCGTTCGTCACTAACCCTGTCTATGAAGTACGACTTCGTCCGCTCGGTCGTCCCGCTCGTCCTCATCGTCGCCGTCGCCGCCGCGGCGCTCCCGGCGATGACACCGATGCAACTGTCGACAGTCATGATGATGGTCCTCCCGTCGATGGTCGTCTTCTCGGTCCTGGCGTTCTTCCTCGGGATGAAACACGGCGAGTTCCGGACGGCGCGGTAACTACAGGACAGTCTCCGGCTCGACGTCCCCGTTACCACCGACGACCAGCGACGCCGCCACGTCCTCGGCGTCGGCGCCGACGGCCGGGCCGGTCGCGACCACAGCCGCACCCGCAAGCATCGGCGCGAGGACCCCCGCTGCGAGTGTCCCGGCGACGGACCTGCCGGCCCCCGCGAGCGGGGCCCCGAGAGCCACCCGGTCCCCCTCGCCGAGGCCGTGTTCGTCGGCCACCCGCTGTGCGGCCCCGACGAGGTCGCCGTGTGTGTACCCCGCGAGCAGGTCATCGGCCGCCGCCGGCGGGTCCGGCGGCTGCATCGGGTTCTCGCTCCAGCGCTCGCGCTCGAAGTGGGTGACCCCCGAGTCCTCCGGCGGGCCGCCGTAGGCAACGCGTGATGTCCCCGGCGCAGCCTCGTATCTGTCGACCCACCCGTCGGGGAGGACGAACACGCGCCCCTCTGCCGCGGCGTCGGGCGCGGGGTCGAGGTCGACGGTCGCACCCACCTGTACCGCCCCAAGCAGGCCGAGTAGCGGGTCGACGCTGTCGAGCCAGCCAAGCGTCTCCCGGCCCTCGTCGGGCTCCTTCGGCCCGACCGCGACCGTCGCCGTTGCGCCCGCCCGCAGCCCGTAGTGGCGCAGGAGGTTTCCGCTCTTCCAGACGTTCGTGCAGACGTCGTCGTACCGGTAATCTGTCGTGCGACCGGGCACCGAGAGCGCAACGCCGTCACGGCCCCTGCCGGCCGCGACGAGGTCGGCGACTGTCTCCATACCGGATGTTCGCCTGCGCGGCGAAAAGCCCGTCGCGTGCCGGCCGCGGCGTTGCTCGTTTGCGACACACAGACCCGATACCCTCCACACCCCTGTTCTCGCCCGGGAACGCGGCTCACGCCGACCGGGGCGACGACTCCCGCCCTGTCGCTTCCTGTGGTATGGACGGGTGCCACGTGCAGGGGCCGTCTCAGAAGGTGTCCCGTATCTTCTCAAAAAAGCCCTGTTCGACCTCGATCTCCTCGCCGCCGGCCTCGGCGAACCGTTCGAGGGCCTCGCGCTGTTCCTCGTTGAGCGAGTCCGGGGTGACGACCTGTACGTCGACAAAGAGGTCACCCTGCCCACGCCGCTGGAGCCGGGGCATCCCCTTGTTGCGCAGTCTGAACCGCTCGCCGCTCTGGGTGCCCGCGGGCACCTCGAGTTCCACCGCACCGTCGAGGGTCTCGACCTGGACCGTGTCGCCGAAGACGGCCTGCGGGAACGAGACCGGCTCGTGGGTGTGGAGGTCGTCGCCATCGCGGTCGAAGTCGGGGTGGTCCGCCACCTCTATCTCTACCAGCAGGTCGCCGCTGCGTGCCCCGCGCTCGCCGGGGGCACCCTCGCCGCTCATCCGGAGGGTCTGTCCCGAGGCGATCCCCGCAGGGACCTCGACGGTCAGTGTCGTCCGCTCGCGGACGATCCCGTCGCCGCCACAGGTCGAGCAGGTCTCCTCGTAAATGGTTCCCTCACCCTCACAGCGCCGACAGGTCGAGGTCTGTTGCATCCGGCCCAGCGGGGTCTGCTGGACCTGCGTCGTCTGGCCGCGACCGTTACACTCCGGACAGGTGCGTGAGTCGGTCCCCGGCGGGTGGCCGCTCCCGTCACACGTCGAACACCGCTCCGGCCGGCGCACGGTGAGTTCCTTCTCGATACCGTTGTACGCGTCCTCGAGGGTAACCTCGAGCCCCGTGCGCAGGTCCTGGCCCTGGCGTGGCCTGTCCCGGCCGCCGCCACCGCCGCCGAAGAACTGCTCGAAGATGTCCTCCATGCCACCAAAGGAGCCGCCACCGCCGAACGGGTCGCCGCCCGCGCCGCGGCCGCCACGACCGCCGGTGTCCGTGGCGCCCCGCTTTTTTGCCTCGATGAACTGCTCGTGGCCCATCCGGTCGTACATCTGGCGCTGTTCCTCGTCAGTGAGGACTTCCTTTGCCGTCTTTGCCTTCTTGAACTTCTCCTCGGCGTCAGGGTCGTCACTGACGTCCGGGTGGTACTCCCGGACCTTCTCGCGGTAGGCCTCGTCTATCTCCTCCTCCGAGGCGCCCTGTGAGACGCCGAGGATGTCGTAGAAGTCCTCCGTCATCAGTTATTCCGATGTAGCCGGTTGCGACACTAAAACGGTCCGGGTTCGGTGCCCGTGACCGTTGGGTTCGCTCGGGACGCCTTTCCGACGACGGTGACTACGTGCCCGCCGGAGCACGGGGCCGGCCCTACCGGCCGCCCAGTATCGCCCTCAACACCGACGGGACGGTGCTCAGCCTGCCCGTCACCGTCGACCCGTACATGAGGTCCATCGTCTTCCCCAGTAGCTCGGCGGTGTCCTCGTCGTAGGGGAACCACCAGAGGTCGCTGAACCGGCCGGCACGCAGCCCCGTTTCGCCCTCGGCGACGTGAATGTGCTTTGCCCGGGTGACCGACTCGACCCCCCAGCGGCCGTGTGAGCGGTCCCCGCCGGTGTCCTTGTACCCGCCCCACGGCGTCGCGTGCAGGCTGAAGGTGTAGAGGTGGTCGTTGACCGTCACCGTCCCCGCCTCGACCCGGCGTGCGACCGCCTCGCCGCGTTCGGTGTCCGTCGTCCAGACACTCCCTGTCAGCCCGTACCGCGTGTCGTTTGCCCGCTCGACGGCGTCGTCGATGTCGGTGTAGGCCATCACCGGGAGCACCGGCCCGAACGTCTCCTCGCGGACGACCGGCATGTCCTCGGTCACACCCGTCAGGACTGTCGGCGCGTAGAAGTGGCCCTCCCGGTCTACGGGGTGGCCGCCGGTCAACACCTCCGCGCCCATCTCGACGGAGCGCTCGACCTGGCCGTGGACCCGGTCGACGGCCTCCGCGCTGACCAGCGGGCCAACCTCGACAGCACTCCCGTCCCCGCTGGCCCCGACCTGGAGGTCCTCGGCGCGCTCGACGAGCAGCCGCCGGAGACGGGGTTCGACCGCCTCGTGGGCGTACACCCGCTTGACGGCCGCACAGGACTGCCCCGCGTTCGCAAAGCGGGCCCAGAGGACCCCGTCGGCGGTCAGGTCGAGGTCCGCGTCGGCCATGACGATTGCCGGGTCGCTGCCGCCACACTCCAGGCAGACCGACGTGTCCGTTCCCGCAGTGACCTCCCGGAGGTGCTCGCCGACCGCGGTACTCCCGGTAAAGGAGAGGTGGTCCACGCCGGACTCGGCGAGGGCCTGCCCCGTCACCTCGCCGCGGCCGGGGACAACCTGTAGCAGGTCCGCCGGCAGGCCAGCCTCCTCGAACAGGTCCCACAACAGAAACGCGGTCAGTGTCGTCTCCTCGGCGGGCTTGAGCACGACGGCGTTGCCCGCAAACAGTGTCGGCGCAATCTCGGAGGCGGGGATCCCGAAGGGGTAGTTCCAGGGGGTTATCATCCCGACGACCCCGACCGGCTCCCGGTAAACCGTGCTCTCGCCGACCGCCTCCAGCGCCCCCAGTTCGACCTCCGCCGCGAGGAGGCCCTCACCCCGCTCCGAGAGAAACTCGACGGCGCTGAGCGCCGGCGCAACCTCGGCACTGACCGCCTCACCCGCCGGCTTGCCGACCTCGGCGGTGACCGTCTCCGCCACCGCCTCCTTTCGCTCCAAGAGCCCCTCCTGGAACCGCTCGAGGACGGCGAGTCGGTCCTCGACGGGCCTGTCGGCCCAGGCCGGCTGTGCGGCGGCGGCGTCGGCGACGGCCGCCTCGACGGCCGCCGGGTCGGCCTCCGGTATCTCGTCGTTGACCTCGAGTGTCGCCGGGTTCCGCGTGACGATGGTGTGGCCCCCGCTTGCCGTGTCGTCGACCCTCTCAGATTCGGTTGCCATACCGGCGATACCCCCTCCCGCGCGTTAACCGTTGTGTCGGCTGGCGCTCGCTCACCCGTACCCCCGGGACAGGCGTGTTGCGGGAGGACCCGCAATGTCACACCCGCCAGGAGGCCGGGGCAACAGTCAGGCGTGCCGAGCGCGCCGACGGCGGGCAGGGACAGCGGCTCCCGCTGAGTGCCACCCGGTATCCGGCCGCACACCCGCGGACCCCCCGCGAATCCGGGCCGACGTTCACCAGCCCCCGCCGGCTGCACCCTGATGAGAGACGACCCGCCGAGAGGTGACCGACCAGGCATATTTTCAGGCTGTCCGTCCAGAAACGGGTATGCCGGCGCCAGCAGAGCAGCGGTGTCGTTACACCCACGACGGCGCGGGAGTGAGGGACGTGGACAGCGGACCGGGGGCACCCATAGGGTCCGGGGCCGGTCCGTGGCGATGTCCACACTATCAGTTCGAGCCGCCCGATGGGCCACCGAACGGGTACGACCACTGTCCGTTCCACGCGGGCACGGAGCGGGTCGCGGACGCGAGTGCACTTGGCGAGGCGCTGCTGCGAATCGCAACCGATAGGTCGACCCGGGAGCCGGCTTTCCGTTCGTTGCCCACAGGGTTGAAGACGTACGTAGACAGGGTGCGGGACGGGGTACTGACGGCGCCGGAACGAGCACAGTTTCTCGGCGCCACGCTCGGAGACGTGACGTTTGACCACCGCTCGATTGGCGGCCTCTCGATGAGCCCGATAGACCTTCGCGGTGTCACAGTCGACGGCGAACTCTCACTACGGTCTGCGTCAGTCGAACGCGCGCTCTGGTGCGACGGCGGGACGGTCCGGGAGGGGACCGACTGCTCGGCCACGACGTTTGAGCGACGCGCCGGATTCGGCGGTGTCGGGTTCGGGCAGCGCGTGACAGCGACCGACGCCCGGTTCGACGCGGCGGCGGAGTTTCGCGGCGCCGTGTTTGCCGGAGACGCCGCGTTCGGCGGGGCGACGTTCGGGGGGATGGCGTCCTTCTCGGACGCGACCGTTGTGGGGACTGCCGATTTCCGTGGCGCGGAGTTCGGGAGCGGGCTTCGGGGGGTTGGGCTCAGATTCGAGGGGGCAGCCGACTTCATGGCCGCAACGTTCCGCGCCGTGGCGAATTTCACCGAGGCGGAGTTTGCGGCCGGCGCCGTCTTTTCCAGCACAGACTTCGAGGGGAACGCGACGTTCCGTGACGTCACCTTCGACGGACCGACACTCCTCTCACAGACCTCAGACTACACCAGCGTCGACGACCGGTGGGACCGTATCGACGTAGACGGGCGAACGGTGCGAGAAACCGCGGTCGTCTTCCGGAACGTGAACTGTGCCGGAACGCTCCGGGTGGTCGACGCCGACGTTCGTGGAAGCGTCCGCGTCGCGGCCACCTCCCTCGCCGACGAAACGTTCGTCACCGGTCTCACACCGCTGTCGGAGTCGGGTGCCGTCGTATTCGACGGCGTCGAGACAGTTACCGGCGCGCTCGCTCCCGGCGACGACATCCAGGTAACCATACGCGATACGACGGTCGGGGCGGTCGAACTACCGCCGACCGCGTTCGGCGAGATGGTCCTGAGTGATATTCGGTTCGACGGGTTCGATTTCGGCGCGTACAAACAGGTCCTCGCCGACAGGGGCTGGCGGCTCCACGCAGCGGGCGACGACACCGACCCACAGGTGCTCGAGAACCTCTATCTCCGGGCGAAAAACGGCGCCAACAGTTTCGGCGAGACGAGGGCAGCAGGTGGGTTTTTCCGGTGGGAGATGCGCTTTCGCCGGCTCGCATACGCCACGGAGGCCCGGCGTGCGCTTCGTGCACGGAACGTGCTGTCTGCGGGCCAGGCCTGCTACCAGTGGGTTTCGAACCGGCTCCTACAGGCTACCTGTGGATACGGCGAACAGCCGGCAAAACCGGTGTTGTTCTCCGCCGGTATGGTCCTCGTGTTCGCGCTTGTCTACGCTGTTCTCGGACTTCGGCTGCCGTATACGGTCCCGATAGGCTACCTTACATTTAGCATCGAGGCGTTCGTCTCTCTGATACTCGGAACCCCCCGAACGGAGGGGACACTGGTGAACACCGTCGTTGCGTTCGAGGGGTTTCTGGGTGGGTTTCTCATAGCGCTGTTTGTGTTCACGCTAACCCGGTCGATCAGCCGGTGACTGCTCCCGGAGAACAGACCAGCAGACGTTGCGAAGCCGGCCGATGTTGCCGTCTCCTACTCCTCCTCGCTCTCGTCGTCCTCGATGTCCTCGAAGTCGGCGTCGACGTACTCCTCGCCGTCGCCGGCGGGCCCGGCACCCGCGCCGGCACCCGGGCCGGCCCCGGGGCCAGGGCCGGCACCCGCGCCGGGGGTCGGGCCCGGCAGCAGCCGCGAAAGGGGCAGGACGTCCGGCAGACGATCACCGTCCCCTTTGAGCAGGCGGCCCGCGGCGGAACAGCCGCCCTCCGCATCGCCGGACCGAACGGGACCGAGACCATCGACGTGAAGATCCCGCGCGGCATCACCGACGGCGCCAAGCTGCGCCTCCGCGGCCGGGGTCAGCCGTCGCCGAACGGCGGAGCCCGGGGCGATCTCCTGCTCACCGTCCGCGTCGCCGACCATCCCTACTTCCGCCGGGACGGGCTCAACCTCTATGTGGACGTGCCCATCTCGATCGATGAGGCGGTGTTCGGCACGACCGTGCAGGTTCCGACGCTCGAGG
>CAZQZE010000024.1:0-15813 GCA_964597715.1 uncultured Halobacteriales archaeon | reverse complement strand
ACGAGGCCGGCGAGCCGGTGCTCGACCCCGACGAGTTCAACGAGGAGGAACGGGGGGCACTGGCGCCACTCGGCGGCCAGACGGCGGGCTACAAGGGGACGGGGCTGATGCTGGTCGCGGAGCTGTTCGCGGCGACCTGGAGTGACAGCCCTGTCACCCCCCAGCCCGGCTCCCGCTACGAGAACGCCGCAGCATTCACCGTCTTCGACCCGCTGGCGTTCACGACCCGCGAGGCCCACGAGGCCCGCCTGCTGGCCCTGGCGGAGGCACTCGACGAGACGGCGTACTCCGAACACATCAGTGTCGGCACCGGCACCCGGGCCGACCGGGCCTACCTCCCCGGCCGCGTGGAACACGACGTCAAAACCGAGTACGAACGCGAGGGGATACCGGTCCCGGAGCGGATCCGCGAGTCGCTCGCGGAACTGGCCCGCGAGCACGGGGTCAGCGGGGGTGTCATCGCGCCGGTCGCCCCGGAGTAGCAGCGGACGGAGTGGGTCACCGGACGCCGCTTGACTACCCGAACGGCCCCTGCTCGTCGGGCATCTCCTCGGGCATGACCTTCCCGGGGTTGATGATCCCCTGGGGGTCGATGGCCTGCTTGACGGCGCGCATCAGCGCGAGACCGACCGGGCCGTGTTCCCGCTCCATGTGTGCGCGCTTCTCGTGCTGGCCGGTCCCGTGTTCGCCGGTGATGGTCCCGCCGAGTTCGACGGTCCGCTCGAAGATGCGGTCGGTGACCTCGCGGGCGCGCTCGATGGCCTCCGGGTCGTCTGTGGGGGTGAGGATGCCGCCGTGGACGTTGCCGTCGCCGGCGTGGCCGAACCAGAAGGACTCGAAGCCGGCCTCGCTTGCTGCCTGCTTGGCGAAGCCGATGAGTTCCGGGTAGGCGCTGATCGGCACGACGATGTCCTCCGGGCCCATCGGGACCCGGTCGGGGTCGTACTCGTTGACGGCGTAGGCCAGGTCGTGGCGGGCCGCCCAGAGGTCGTCCATCTCGGACTCCTCCTCGGCGACCTCGAAGCGCTCGACGGCGTGGCTCTCCAGCACCGCCCGGAAGAAGTCGACCTCCTCCTCGATGCCGTGGTTGGCGTGAAACTCGAAAAAGACCAGCGGCCTGTCCGGCAGGTCGGTGTCGGAGTAGGCGTTTGCGACCTTCGCGGTGGTGTCGTCGAGCAGTTCGACCGCCGCCACGTCCACGCCGGACTGGACGGCGTCGTGGACGGCGGCGGTGGCGTCGTCGAGCGAGCCGAAGACGGCCCGGCCCGCGCGGGTCTGCTCGGGGATGCCCGCCAGTTGCATCGTGGCACGGGTGATAATCCCCAGGGTGCCCTCGCTGCCGACAAAGAGGTCCTTGAGGTTGTAGCCACTGGAGGACTTTGCGGCCTTGCTCCCCACCTCGACCACCGAGCCGTCCGCGAGCACCACCTCGAGTTCGAGCGCCCAGTCCCCCACCTTGCCGTATCTGACGGTGTTCATCCCGCTGGCGTCCGTCGAGAGCATCCCGCCGACCGTGGAGATATCCCCGGAGGTCGGCAGGGAGGGGAGCGTGAGCCCGTCGCCTGCGAGCTGTTCGTTGAGTTCCTCCCCGATCAGGCCGGGCTGGACGTCGACCTGGAGGTCGCCTGGCCGGACCTCGAGCACCCTGTCCATCTGTGTGGTGTCGAGGCTGATCCCCCGCTGTGCGGGGGTTGCCCCCCCGCTGAGCCCCGTCCCGGCGGCGTAGGGGGTGACGGGGACACCGTGGTCGGCGGCGGCCGCGACCACCGCGGAGACGTCATCGGTCGATTCGGGAAAGACGACGACGTCCGGCCGGACCTCCTCGTCCTCGGCCGTCCCCCAGTCGCCGGCGTGATTCTCGGCCGCGGAGTCGCCAAAGGAGACCTGCCCCTCGGGCAGCAGGTCCGCGACGAACGAGCAGTCGTAGCCGCGCTCCCGGTCGTGAGCCGTTGTCATGGTTCGAACAGGGCCGCGCGCCCACTTGAGTCTGGCCCACATACGGCGCCCGTGCAGGCCTGGCACGCCCGTGACGCACCGGGCGTCGAAACAGGACGGTGTCTCTCCGGCGGGCTCCGCGGCCGGCGGCCCCGGTGGCTTTTTGTCCCGGTCCCCCGCACCCCGAACCGATGCAGTCACACACCAGTTGCCGGCGACACGGGAGGCGTGTGTAATGCCGACGAAACCGCTCGCGGAGCTGGAGGCGATGGTCGGTGACTCGAGACAGACCGTCGAGGGGCTCCGGGTCGCCCCCGGGAAGGTCGCCGAGTTCGCGCGTGCCCTCCGGGACGACAACCCCGCCCACTACGACGCCGCCGCCGCCGCGGAGCGGGGGTTCGACGCGGTGCCGGCGCCGCTCACCTTTACCCGGGTCTCGGCGTTCCCACACAACCGCCCGGCGGGGGTCGAGGGAACGGGCTTCGACCTCGGGCTCGAACCCGTCGTTATCCACGGCGAGCAGGCCTACGAGTTCGAGCGGCCGCTGGTGGCCGGGGACGTACTGGACGGGGAGACGACGCTCGCCGAAGTCTACCAGCGCGAGGGCCGGCGTGGCGGCACGATGACCTTCGTCGAGTACGAGACCGCCTACCACGACCAGGGCGGCGACCTCGTCCTCACGGACCGCTCGACGGCTATCGAGACCGAACAGTCCGTCGGCGGCGAGGACAGCGGCGACAGCGACGACGACCGGGTGAGACAAAAGACCGCCGCCACCGACGACGGCCAACTCGAGCGGGAGGACCGCGCCCGGTATCTCGACCCCGGGGAGGGAACGACGATGACCGGCGAGCCGGTCCGGGCCGCCGGGGAGGTCGCCGTCGGCGACGAGGCCCCCACACTCGCCGTCGAGGACGTCCAGCGCCCGGACTTCGTCAAATACGCCGGCGCGAGCGGCGACTTCAACCCTGTCCACTACTCCGAGCCTTACGCCCACGCGACCGGGAGCCGGAACGTCTTCGGCCAGGGGATGCTCACCGCGGGCTACGCGGCCCACCTTGTCGCCGACTGGCTCGGGCTGGCAAACGTCACTTCCTTTCGGGTCCGCTTCGAGGAACAGCTCTGGCCCGGCGATACCGTCACCACCGGCGGCGAGGTGACGGCCGTCGAGGAGGGAAGCGAGGGGGTAACGGTCGAGGCCGACATCGCCGTCGAGAACGACGAGGGGACGCGGCTGGTCAGCGGCGACTGCGCGGCGCGGCTGCCGCCGGAGTGACCCGCGAGGGTCACACCCCTGTACCGAACTCAGATAAGCCCGTCCTCGGCGAGGTCGGCGAGTTCCGCCTCGTCGTAGCCGGCGTCGGCGAGCACCTCGCGGGTGTCAGCCCCTAGCCGCGGCGCGTGGTCCGGCTCCTCGATACCGGTCTCCGACAGCGACAGCGGCGAGGCGGTGAGGGTGAGCTCCTGGAAGGTGGGGTGTTCGACCGCCTGGAACACCTCGCGGGCCGCCATGTGGTCGAGTTCCGCGGCCTCGCCGACGTCGTTGTGCTCGGCGGCAGGGATGCCGGCGTCGTTGAGCGTGTCGACGGCCTCGGCGACCGTGCGCTCGGCGAGCCAGTCCTCGAAGACCGCACTCAACCTCGCGGCGTCGTCCATCCGGCCCGCGCGGTCCCGGTACTTCTCGGTCCCCCGGAGGTCCGGCCGGTCGAGCAGGTCACAGTAGGCCTCCCACACCCGGTCCGAGAACAGGAGCAGGGCGACACAGACCCACCCGTCGGCCGCCCGGGCGGCGCCGTAGAGCATGTCGGGGCTGGCGTAGGCGTTGCGCCCGCCCGGCTGTGGGACCTCGCCCTGGTTGTTGTAGATCTCGAAGGCGCCGTCGACGTGGTGGACCAGCGCCTCCAGCAGTGAGACGTCGACCTTCTGGCCGCCGGCGTCGTGGACGTCACGGTGGTACAGCGCGGCGAGCGAACTCGAGAGCGCCGAGAACGCGGCCATGTAGTCCGCCAGCGAGGACTGCGACCGGATCGGCGGGCGGTCGTCGTCGTAGCCAAGTATCGAGGCAAAGCCGGAGATATGCTGGGCGATGGTGTCCATCCCGGGGTACTCCGCGAGCGGCCCCGTCTCGCCGTAGCCGGTGATGTGTGCGTAGACGAGGTCGGGGTTGCGTTCCCGGAGTGTCTCCCAGCCCAGCCCCAGTCTGCTGGCAACCCCCGGCGGCCAGTTCTGGACGAACACGTCGGCGTCGTCGAGCAACTCGTACATCACCGCCCGGCCGCGGTCGCGTTTCAGGTCGAGTGCGAGCCCGCGTTTGTTGCGGTTGTAGAGTTCAAACGAGGGGCTGAAGGGCTCGCCGTCGATGGTGCGGGCGCCGTCGTACTCCTCGTCTGTCGCCTCCGCCGGCCGGAACAGTTCGCCGTCCGGCGGCTCGACCTTGACCACCTCCGCACCGAGGTCGGCCATGAAACAGGCACACAGCGGGCCGGCGATCACCTGCCCGCAGTCGACGACACGAACGTCCGAGAGCGGATACTCCATGCCCCGGGGTCAGCCGGCGCGGGCTTGAATCTTCGGCCGGGAGCCCGGGTCGTGTTCAGATGGTGTGCTCGTAGCCCTCGTCGACCAGCGGCCAGTGTTCGTCGTCGACCGCCGCCATCCGCTCGCGGGCGGCGTCGGTGAGCCGGTAGGCCCGGCCATCCTGCTCGACGTAGCCGTCGGCCTCGAGATGTTCGAGGTGGGCGTAGGACTCACCCGGCCCGTGGAGGATGTGGATCGACTCCAGGTCACCGAACAACTCGGCGCTGATCGCCCAGGGCGTCGACGGGCCCTGCTCCCGCAGCACGTCGAGTACTCGCCAAGCCCGCTCCTCGTGGTGGTCGACGATGGTCGCCGCACGGGCGGCCGGGTCCTCGATGGGGTCGCGGTGGCCCGGCCAGGCGCGGTCGTAGTCGGCCTCGATGTACTCCAGGAGGGTCTCGAGATACTTCCCGAGGGCCCCCTCGACCCGGATGTCAGCGCCGCCGACGTTGGGGGTGTACACCGGCAGGAGTGCGTCCCCCGAGGCGACGACGTCCTCGCCGTCGACGGTCAGTTCGAAGCTCGCCAGCCCCAGGGCGTGCCCCGGGGTGTGTCGGGCCGTCAGTTCGTACTCGCCGACCTGGAAGGTGTCGCCGTCGGCAAACGGCTCGACGTCCGGGCCGGCGCCGAAGAGGTCACCGTCCCCGTGCATGATCGACCTGAGGACCGCCTGCTGGTCCTCGGGAATGGCCCACTCCTCGAAGTACGCGAGCTGTTTTTCCTCCATCTCCGCCTGTGCCTCGGGGTCCTGGCTGATCAGTGCGGCGTCGTCCTCGTGGGCGTACACGGTCGCGCCGCTCTCCTCCTGGATGGTCGCCGCCAGCCCGGTGTGGTCACCGTGGAAGTGGGTGAGAAAGACGACGTCGATATCCGCGAAGCCGAGGCCGCGGTCGGCCAGCTCCGCCTCCAGGTGTTCGCGGGTCTCGTCGGTCGCGTCGCCGGTATCGACCATCGCCGTGGTCCCGTTGCTCCGCAGCAGGTACGCGTTGTTGTTCCCCTCGAAGGCCGTGTTCGACAGCGAGATCCTGTCCATCGTTCGCATTGCACAGTACCGAGACAAACCTATTTCGGATCCCGGTGACCGGTGTTTTTATGTCGCCGCTGGCAGTCCCATGAGCCATGTCACCGTCTCCACAGACACGGCGGCACAGCCGGCCAACCACACGACCCGAGGGGGGTGCCTGAGATGGGTGACTACCAGGCCGTCCAGGTCGACTGGGACGGCGACCGCGGCGTCGGCACGGTCACCCTCGACCGGCCCGACGCCCTGAACGCGCTCAACGACCAGATCCGGACCGACGTGGTCGCGGCCATGCAGGAACTGGAGGCCCACAACGAGGGCGCCGACGGGGTTGCCCTCCGGGTTGTCGTGCTCGAGGGCGCCGGCGACCGTGCCTTCTCGGCCGGCGCGGACATCAGCGGCTTCTCCGACGACTCCGCGGGCGCCAGCTCCGACCCCGGCCTCTACGAGTTCGTCCGGGAGTTTCCCGCCCCTGTCGTGGCGAAGATCGACGGCTACTGCCTGGGTGGGGGGTTCGAGCTCTCGCTGGCCTGTGACTTCCGGCTGGCAAGCGAGTCCAGCCGGTTCGGGCTCCCCGAGGTCGACCTCGGACTCCTGCCGGGTGCCGGAGCCGTCCAATATCTCACGAAACTCGCCGGACCGGGGCTGGCAACGGAGATCGCGATGACCGGCGAGCACTTTCCACCCGAGCGGATGAGTGACGCCGAGGTGATCCACGACGTCCACCCCGACGACGAGTTCGACGAGGCCGTCGACGAGTTCGTCACGGACCTGGCCGGCCAGGCGCCGCTCTCGTTGCAGGCGCTAAAGGAGTCCGCCGAGATGGCGACCCAGGCCGGGCTCCGGGAGGGTGTCGCCCACGACCGCGCGATGTTCACCGAGCTACTGGGCACCGAGGACTTCGAGGAGGGCGCCGCAGCGTTCAACGAGGACCGCGAACCCGAGTTCGAGGGGAAGTAGCGACCCCCGGGTCAGCCGTGGGTCGGCGCCGGCGGGTCACAGACCTCGACCTCGGTCTCGAACCCGCTCTCGCCGAGTTCCACCCCGACGGACTCGACGGTCGCGGCGAACGTCCGGTGGTGGTGACCCCCCGGCTCACACGCCAGGCGTTCGACGACCAGCCCCGCCTCCCGGAGCCGGTCGAGTCGGCGGTAGGCCGTCGACCGCGAGGTACCACACTCCTCCGCGAGCTCCCGGGCCGACTTTGCCTCGGTCCGGATGGCCCCGAGAAACGCCCGGGCGTACTCGTCGCTGAGGAGGGCGATCACCGTCTCCGGTGACACGGCCGTGTCGTCTGTCGGGTCCTGCTCCGCTCCGGCGTACCGGGATGCTGCCGTCTCTGTCATGCTACCTCTCTTTTCTCTCCGACCGCTGGAAGCTACTGTCTATATCAGTTGCCCCTGCCCGCAGTGACAGGCTAGCTGTATTGTGTCCGGGGAGCGGGCGCGCGCCGGCGGGCTCGGGAACGGTCGACCGCCGCGCTCAGTACCGCGACCGGCGTTGCTCCGCCCGGGTCGCCGGCTCGTCCGGGGTGGTTGTGGTGACGGTCACCGACAGCCCGTCGTCGGTCACGTCGACGGAGACCGCCTCCAGGGTCGTCTCGAAGACCGTCCGGTGGTGGCCGTCGGCGTCGTACTCGACCTCCGTCTCGACCAGCCCGGCCGCCTGGAGGCTGTTCAGTCGCCGGTAGACCGTGGGTCGGGAGGCGCCACACAGCTCGGCGAGCTCCCGTGCCGACCTCGCCTCCCGGCCGACCGCCTCGAGGATCTCCTGTGTGTACTCGGCGTCGAGTAGCCCCAGTAGCTCTGTCGGGGACATCCCCACCTGGTCGGCTGCCGCCCTGTTCGCCGTCTGACCTGTCTCGGCGCTCGACTGCCCGGACCGTTCGAACCCGGCTGTCTTGCTCATACCTCCACGGTCGGCCCCCTCCCACCAGAGCGTGCCGGCAACTGACGTTGCCCGGGCCCCACCCGGACGGCTAGGTATATTGTCCCGGGGTCCGGTACGGGCACCCGGCGACACGCTGTCCGGGAGTGAACAGCTGTGTCTCCCCCTGAAACACGCAACACCCGCTTACGTGAGATGGCCCCCGAGATGAGGGGTAAATGCAGGAGACTCGGTCCCCGTCGCGCGACCAGGGGCGGACAGTGACACGCCGGCGGTCGGAGCCGGCAGACCGGGATAGCCCGACCGCGCCGCCTCCCGCCACACCCGGCAGGCCTGTGTGGCTGCCGGACGACGGTCTCATCACCGAGGAGGCGGACAGACAGGTGCTCGTGGTCGGCGATACCGTCGCCGGCCTCGCACTCACGCTCCTGCTGGACCGCGCGGGCTACGACCCGGTGCTCGTGAGGGGCTCCGAGACGGCGCCGGTCTCCCGGCTGGGCTCTCTCTGGCCGCCGACACTCCGGCTGCTCGACGCCCTCGGGGCCGACGTGTCGGCGTCCGACTGCGGGGTCGGCGTCGACCGTGTCGACGTCAGGGCCGACGGGACGCTGCGCTCCTACGCGGCCGACACGGCCGCCGGCCGGCCGGCGCTTGTCCGAACGACACGCCTCCGCCGGGCCCTCGAGGCCGAACTCCCGGACACGGGACAGGGGCGTGACCGGACCGTCGACTCGCTCTCGCGCCGCGAGGGCGGGCTGGTGGTCGCCTTCGACGACGGCGTCCGGGAGTGGTTCGACGTGGCGGTCGACACGAGCAGGGCGGACGGCCTGCTCCGGAGCGACGGCAGACAGGCCACACTTGCCGCCGACGGACAGGACGGCGAGACAACGCCCCTGACGCAGTACGAGGTGCCGGTCGTGACCGACACCGACCGGGACGCGACGGCGGCCCCGGGCCACATCCACGAGGGCTGGCAGCCGGGGCTGCTGGCGCAGTCCCTGCCGCGACCCGGTGACTCCGGGCGCCTACTCCGGGTTACGACCGCCCGCGACGCGCCGGCGACGCTGACCGAGACGGTCCGGGAGGCGCTCCCTGACGGGGCGACCCGGGTGCCGGCCCTCTCCGGCTGCGAGCCGGTGAGTGTCAGGCAGACCTCCTCGCTGCCGGCGGACCCTGCCCGGTCGTGGTGGGGGGGCGGTCGCGTCGGCTTCTGTGGCGGGACGACCTGTCCGGTCCCGCCGGCCAGCGGCGTCCGGCTCTCGACCGGTATCGCGGACGCGCTGGCGCTGGTCTCGGCGCTGACCCGCGGACCGCGGGCGACCGCCGACGCCGTCGAGGCCTACGCTGCCCGCCGGGCCAGGCGGGTCGGAACCCTCGCCCGGACGGCGGCGACCGCCCGGGCGGGCCACGCGTACCCGGTCCCGGACCGTACACAGCCGGCACTCGCCACGCTCGGGCTGCTCCGGACCGTTGCGCTCGCCCCGTTTCTCGGCGGCTCGCTGGCCACCCTCCAGCGCGAGGGGTTCGAGTGACTCACTCCGCCGGGTCGAGTAGCAGGCTGAACACCTTCCGTTCGGCGAGACGGAGATGCTTGTTCAGTGTCGGCTGCGTGATGCCGAGGCGGGCGGCAACCTCGCTCCCGTCGTTCTCCCGTGGCCACTCGAAGTACCCCGCCGACAGTGACGTCCGGAGCACCTCCAGTTGCCGGTCGGTCAGCTCCTCCCGGACCTGGTCGCCGAGTTCCGCCGTGGTCCGCTCCTGCCGGCTGTGCTGGCGTCTGGCAACCAGTTCCAGCGACGGGGCGACCGACCCCAGCCGCTCGACGAACGACCGGACGTCGGCCTCCGTCGGCACCTCGACGGTGATCGTCGTCTCGCCGGGCTCGGCCGACGCGTTCCGGAGTACGCCCCCGTACTCGGCGAGTGGCGCCCCGAACCAGTCGTCGGTGCGGACCTCCACCAGTGTCGACGACGACTCCTCGGCCACCACCTCGACGTCCCCCGGCAACTCCCGCCGTGCGACCGCCGGGGCGTCCTCGGGCACGTCACCGTCGAAGCTGAAGTAGACGCTGACGGGGCCGTCCTGTCGGCTCGCGGTCCGTTCGAGCCTGACCCGGCAGTCGGCCGCCGCCGCCGCCCGGGCGAAGGGCAGCGCCTCACCGCTCCCTTTGAAGGCCAGCTCGACCGTCTCGTCCGACTCCAGGGCCCGGCGTCGCTCGACCGCCGCCAGCGCGTTCGCGATGGACGTGCCCAGCTGGGCGAGTACGTCGCGCTCGCGGTCGCCAAAGGCGTTTGGCGACTCGACGCCGACGGTCAACACGCCGTGAGTGACGCCGTCGTATGTCAGCGGGACCGCACACAGCGACTGATACCCCTCCGACAGCGCCTGGCGCCGCCAGCCCCCGGCCGGCCCGCTGTCGACCAGCGAGCCAGCCACCTGTGCCTCGTCGCTCTGCCAGGCCGCGACCGCGGGGTGGGGGTCGGCCGTCCCCTCTGTCGCCAGGTCGAACGCACCCACATACTGGTCGGAGGCACCGACAACCGCGCGAGGGGCGAGCCGGTCGGCGCCGACCTCGACCCCACCCACCCACGCGAGGCTGTACGGACCCGACCCGGCCAGGCGCCGGCAGACTGCCCGCTCGACCTCGCCCGGGGTGGACGCGTCCGTGATCGCGGCCTCGACCTGCTGGGTGAGGCGGGCGATCCGGTCGAGTCGCTCGGCCCGCTCGGTCTGCGTGCGGAGCTGCTCCTGCTGGGCCTCGAGTCGCTGTTTTCCCTCGAGGTGGTTGAGGGCAGCCTCGAGTGTCGCGGCCAGCACGTGCGCCGCCTGGACCGTCTCCGAGCCCAGCGACCTGTCGGGTGACCCGACGAGCAGGACCCCGTGGTTACCGAGCGCGAGCGCGCGCCACCCCGCCAGGCCCGCCAGCTCGGCCGGTGTCGACGGCTCCTCGCCGCCGACCAGGCCCGACGTGCTGTCCCCGCCGTCCGGGGCGACGATGGTTCCGGTCGCAAACCCCTCCCAGAGCGGGCCGTCACCCGGGCCGACGGGCTCGGCCGCCGCCGCCGGGAGCGGCCCGGCGGTCACCGCCGGCCGGAGGACACCCTCGTCGTCGTCGTAGAGCAGCGCCCCGACGGCCGGGAGGCCGAGTATCTCCGTGGCCGCCTCGACGGCCGTGTGGGCCGCCTCTGCCGGCGTGTCCGCCGTCGCGAGGCCGTCGGTCGCGTCGTCGAAGGAGGCGATCCGTCGCTCGCGGGCCTTTCGCTCGGTAACGTCCCGGCTGACGATCACGACCCGGGGACTCCCGGCCTCCCACTCCGCCGGGTAGTAGTCGGAGTGCACCCACCGGACCTCCCCGTCGGGCCGCTCGACCCGGTACTCCCGGGCGTACCGGTCGGCCGCGTCGCCGGCGACGATATCCTCGACGACCCCCTCGACGAACGCCCGATACCCCGCCTCGTCGTCCGGGTGGAGGGTGGCGAAAAAGCCCTCCTCGTAGGTCTCGCGGATCCGCTCGACCGGCTGGCCCCAGATCTCCTCGTAGCCCGAACTCACGTAGTCCGGTGCCCGCGAGGCTGTGGTGATCTCCTCGGCGCGGGTCATGAAGATCGCCTCGTCGATCCGCTCGAGGATCGCCTCGAGCCGGCGCTCGGTGCGGCGCTGCTCGGTCACGTCCCGGTTGAGCGAGAGGACACGCCGCTCCCCGCCAATCGTCGCGGTCGTGGAGTTCACCTCGAAGACACGCCGCTCACCGTCGGCACGTTCGACCGCCCACTCCACGGTCTCGGTCTCGCCGGTCTCCGCGACCCGTTCGACGATCGCGTCGACGCGCTCCTCGGTGAACTCCGGCCCGTCGGCGCTCAGCCCCTCGGCACCCACCTCCCGGATCGCCTCGAGGTCGTCGTAGCCGACCATCTCGAGATAGGTGTCGTTGACGTCGGTCAGTTCGCCCGCCTCGGGGTCGAACACGACGATACCGTCGGTGACGCTGTTGAACACCTGTTCGTACTCGCGTTCTCGGCGCCTGCGCTCGGTGATGTCCCGTGTGAGCGAGATGTACCGCCGCTCACCGCCGACCGTCGCCGGTTTTCCGGTCACCTCGAGCACCCGGATGTCGCCGTCCGCGGTCTCGAGTTTCCACTCGAAGGTCTCCGCCTCGCCGGACGTCATCACCCTGTTGATGATCTCGGCCGCGCGCTCGCCCGTGTACCCCTCGGCTGTCACGCTCAGCCCGTCGATACCCCTCTCGAGGACGGTCTCCCTGTCGTAGCCGACCGCCTCGCACATCGCGTCGTTGACCGCGACCAACTCCCCCGTCTCGGGGTCGTTGACCGTGATCGGGTCCGGCACGCCGTTGAACACCTGTTCGTACTCCTGCTGGCGGCGCTTGCGGGCGGTGATGTCGCGCTGGATCGACAGCACACGCCGCTCGCCGCCGACCGTCCCGGGCGCCAGTGTCGCCTCCAGCCAGAGACGCTCGCCACTCCGGGTCTCGGCCTGCCACTCGACCGTTGTGGAGTCGCCGGTCTCGGCCACCTCGCTGATGAGCCTCTTTCCCCGCTCCCCGGTGTACCCCTCCTCGGCCACGCTCAGCCCCTCGATCCCCAGTTCACGGACCGTCTCGAGGTCGTCGTAGCCGACCATCGCCCGGTAGCTGTCGTTGATATCGGTGATCTCGCCGGTGTCGGGGTCGAACACCGCGATGGCGTCGTTGACGCTGTTGAAGATCTGTTCGTACTCCTGTTGGTGGCGCTCGGCGGCGTCCGTCGAGGCCCACAGCACCAGTTCCCGTGAGCCGAACGTCGCCGCCTCGACCCGGGAGTCGGTCCACCGGACCGTCCCGTCGGCCCGCTCGAACGGCCACTCGAGCGTCACCGGCTCCTCCCGGCGCAGGGCCCTGTCGACAATCGCCCGTGCGCGCTCGCCGTCGTAGCCCGCCACGTCACCGGTAAGCTCCTCCAGGGACAGCGCCTGGAGTTTCTCGCGGGAGTACCCGAGCGCCTCACAGGCCCGGCGGTTGGCGTGGAGTAACTCCCCGGTGTCGGGGTCGTGGAGGGTTACCCCACCCGCCACCCCGTCGTACATCTCCTGTAGACCGTCACGAGCGCGTTCGCGCTCGACCGTCGAGACGACCCGCTCGGCGAGCAGCCCCGGGGCCGTCTCGGTCACCGTCGCCGGCAGTGTCTCGTCCGCGCCCGCCTCGAGGGCTGCGATAGCCCCGTCGTCCGCGCCGTTCGTGAGCGCGACCACCGGCAACTCCGGGCAGGCGTCGGCACACTCCTCGACGGCGTCGGGGCACTCGACCCCGGACGCGCTGTCGACAACCACACAGTGAAACCCCTGGCCCTGCCGACCTGTGACCGCGTCCGACCCGACCGGCTCGATCTCCAGTGACCGGTCGACGCTGTCCGCGCCGGAGAGCGTCGCCTCGGCGGACCCGTCTCCGAGCACACCCACACGGAGCGGTCCGGGTCCAAGCGAAAGCATACGATTTGTGTCCGACTCCGGACGTGTAAATCGTTCGCTCAGTTGCGCTGTCGACGACGCCACACGGCCGGACTCCCCGCCGGAGACCCCGACGACCGCCGACAGCACCATGGCGCTCCCGCGGCGCCGGGCAACGACGCACCCCCTGATCTCCTCTGGACGGCTGCCACACCCTGCCCCCGGGGGCCTCGGGGCCCGGTGACCGGTCGGGAGCGATATATACCGCTACGGTCTCACATTACAAACACTCTATAGGGAGAGCGCACAACGCTCTCGGTGTCTTCGTATGGATAACCCGAGGATCCTCCTGACCAACGACGACGGGATCGACGCGTCGGGCCTGCTGGCGCTGAAGCAGGGGCTCGCAGACGTCGGCGCGGTAACTGCGGTCGCACCCGACAGGAACATGAGCGGTGCGGGCCGGGCGCTCTCACTCGGCCGGCCACAGGCACTGTCGGGTGACCTCTCTCTCGATGTTCACGACGGGGGTGACGGGTTCTCCTTCGACGTCCCGTACACCCGTCACGACAACGGCTACGCCGTCAACGGAACACCCTGTGACTGTGTCGTGGGCGGACACAGCCTTGAGGCCACCCCCGACATCGTGGTCAGCGGCTGCAATCCCGGCGCGAACACCGGCCGGTACACCGTTTCCCGGTCCGGGACGGTCAGCGCGGCGATGGAGGGGGCACTGCTGGGCACCCCCTCGCTTGCCGTCTCGATGGACACCCTCGACAGTCGGCGTGACCTGACAGCCGAGGACTTCGGCCGGGCCAGCCGGCTCACCGCGACACTGGTCGAACGGGCCCTGGAACACGGGGTCTTCTCCGCCGTCGACTTCCTCAACGTCAGCATCCCACACCCTGACGAGCCGGTCGAGGGGGTGGCGGTCACACGCCCCGACACGAGATACGGACTCGAAGCCGTCGAGGGCGGGGAGTCGTCGTTTCGGATCCGCGCGGCGAAACCCGACGAGAACGCCGGCGACTTCGACCCCGACGCCACGCCGACCGACCGTGCTGCGCTCGCGCGGAACTTCGTCGCGGTCTCCCCGTTCCGGCTCCCGACCGAGCCGACACGGACAGCGGCGGTCGACACCCTGACCCGGGACCTCTCGGCGGCGTTCGGGGGGACAGCGGCCACCGACCACACGTCCGACCCGGCATCCGAGTGATTTTAGGCCCCGTCGGCCGCCCCAGGGGACGTGGCCTCTCTCAGGTCGGCACTCGGTGACGACGCTGCGGTCCTCGGGGACCGGAACTTCCAGTTGCTCCTGGTGTCGAACGTGCCGGCGGTGATCGGGACGGCGCTGCTCTCGCCGGTGCTGGATTCGCTGGTCGAGCCCTTCGGGACGACGCCGACCGACATCGGGCTGCTGGTCTCGGTGTTCACCGCACCGGGTATCCTCATCGTCCCGGTCGCGGGCGCGCTGGCCGACCGGTACGGCCGCAAGCCGGTGCTGGTCGCCGCGCTCGTGCTCTTCGGGCTGGCCGGGACGGCCATCGCCTTCACCACCGACTTCCGGGTCGCGCTCGGCCTGCGACTGCTGCAGGGCGTTGGCTTTGCGGGGATCGTTCCGACGCTGATCACCGCCATCGGGGACCTGTACGCGGGCCCGCGGGAGGCGACCGCCCAGGGGCTTCGGTTTACCGTCTCCGGGCTGAGCCAGGCTATCTTCCCGCTGCTCGCGGGCGTGCTCGTCGCGACGGCCTGGCAGTACCCGTTCGTGCTCTTTGCGGTTGCGCTCCCGGCCGCGGCCGCGGTCGCGGTGTGGTTCGAGGAACCAACCGCCGACAGGGACGGGGACCGGGTGACCGCCGACGGCGGTTCCCCGCCGTCCAGCGGCGAGTCCTACCTGCGCGCACTCGCCGGGCTGGTCCGCCGGCCGCGCGTGCTCGCGCTCGTGGTCGGGCGCACACTTCCGGTCGTCGTCTGGATCGGCTTTCTCACCTACAACTCCATCATCGTCGGCACGCTGATGGGCGGCACACCGGCCCAGGCGGGCCTGTTGACCGCCATCGGTAGTGTTGCCTTTGCCGGCGCGGCCAGCCAGGCCGGCCGGGTGACCGCGTTTTTCGACTCCCGGTTCTACCCGCTGGTCGCCGCCAACTGCTGTCTGACCGCCGGGCTGGCGGCCGTCCTGTTCGCGCCGGCCATCCCGGTGGCCGCCGTGGGTATCCTCGTGACGGGCGTCGGCTTTGGCCTCACGCTCTCGCTGTACCGGAGTATCGTCACCGGGCTGGCCTCCCAGTCACTCCGGGCCGGGCTGGTCAGTGTCGCCGAGGCCGGCGGCCGCGTCACCGCGACGGCCACCCCGGTCGCGATGGGCGCGGCCGTCGCCGCCCTGGCCCCACAACTCGGGCTCGGACCGGCCGTCCGGGTCGTCGGACTCGGCGCCGCCCTCGTCGGTGGCGGTGGCGGGGTGGTCTGTCTGCTCGTCGCCCGGCTCTCACAGCCGGCCCCCGCCGAGCGCGAGGGTCCGGTGGACGGGTGACCGCCCCGTGCCGGTGTCGCGTCGACACCCCGGGCAACCCTGGCTCAGAAGGGCAGTGAGAGATACGCCGCGGGGACGGCGTTTCTCGCGGTCACCAGCGGGTCGACAACCTGGCTGATCTCCAGCCCACCGACCAGACTCGAGAACAGGTAGGCCTCGGTCTTGGACATGTCGTGGTCGGCCTGCAGCAGTGCCAGGATGTCCCGGTTGGCGAGTTCGACGGCCTCCTCCATCGTCTCGGCGCTGGCGACCGACTTGACGGCCTCGCCCGTGTCGACGACCGGGCGGTTGACCCCGACCTCGGGGTCGGAGATGACCGAGACGGTAATGTCGATATCGGTCCCGACCTCGGCGCCGGTCCCACACATCTCGCCGTCGGCCATCGCGGCCTTGGAGTCGCCCATCGCCAGCATGG
>CAZQZE010000023.1:0-15831 GCA_964597715.1 uncultured Halobacteriales archaeon | reverse complement strand
CGATGCAGTCCTACGGCGACTGTGTCAACATGGACGACCGGTGTGAGACCATCGCTCATCCGATGGCCTACTACGAGGACACGCTGGACGACGCCGACGAGGCGGAGGTCACCGACTGGCGGGAGGAGGAGGACTGAACCACACTGCGGTACGGCTCAGTCTCGGGGCGGCGGAGCGACGACCGAGCAGCGGCGAGGGAGACACCCCCACGGGGGAGAGCGTGACCGCCGGTCAGTCGTCCTGCCGGGAGAGCCAGACGCCGCCGGCCGCCATCAGGAAGATGAGCCCGGCGATGAGCCCGACGATCAGGACACCGCCGGTCTGTCCGAGGGAGGTGGTGTCCGCGGTGCCGTTTATTCGGCCGTTAAGATTCCCGTCGAAGCTCCCGTTCGAGAGTGTGCCGGAGACCTGCCCCTCGATCTCGCCGTTTGCCTCCCCGGAGATGGTTCCCGAGAGTTGGCCGTCGAAGTCGCCGGTTTCGTTGACCGCCCCTGCGAGTGTGCCGTCGACTGCCCCGGCGAGGGACCCCTCGAACTCGCCCTCGAACTCCGTCTGGACGAGCCCGGGGCCGGAGACGTTTGCCACCCCGGTCAACTGGCCGCTGACCTCCCGGTCGACCGGCGGGGGCGCCCCGAAGACGGTGCTCGTGGCTGCCACGGCGAGGATGAAGAGAAGCACCACGCCGACCGACAGGCCGACCTGTCTGACCGTCTCCGAGTCTGCGTCCATGCCGCCGGCTTTTACAGGGAGTAGCAAAAGCGCTTCGAAGCGCCCGTTCCGGGAAATCGCAAGACGTGACAGGGCCAAGCGACACCGGCGCGGCGTGGGGCCCGGGAACGCGGGTCCGACGGGCCCGGCCAGCCCGAAGACTCATGCCCGGAGCGAACCTACGTTTCGACTGGACACAGCCGTGAAATGAGCCGTGTCCGGAGCGCTATGACCGATATCGAGCCTTCCGTGGCCGACCGTAAGACCGCACTCGCACCCGACCTTCGGGCGATGCCCGACCGGGCCGCCCGCGCCTGGGTCGAGCGTATGGCCGTCCGCCCGCTGCCGGACGGGGACTACGCCGTCGACAGCCAGAGCGGCGCGACATACGTCGTCAACCCCGAGGCCGGGAGTTGCACCTGCCCCGACAGCACCGTCCGGGGGGCGACCTGCAAGCACCGCCGTCGGGTCGCCATCGAGGTGACGACCGGGCGTGTCCCACCGCCAGGGAGACACCGCGGGACCTGTATCGCCTGTAACGAGGTGGCGTTTGTCCCCGAGGACGGACCGACACTCTGTCCGGCCTGTGCGTTCGAGCGGGGGACCGTCGTCCGGGACCGCGAGGCCGGCGACCGGCTGGTCGTCGAGCGGGTCCGGGCCGAGCGGGCCGGCGAGGTGGCCGTGCCCGGGACGGGGACGGCTGTCGCCGACCACCCGACCAACGAGGGGTACCCCGCGGACGACCCGGTCGTCGAAGCCGTCTACCTGCGGCGGTGGCGCGACGACGGCGCTCAGGGCTACCGGTTTCCCCACTCCAGGCTGGCCGCAACCGGGACGACCGTGTGGAGCGGGTAGTCACGGGATCGACCGCTCCTGGGTGTCGACGGCGCCGATACCGCCGACGAGCGCGCCGATACCGCCAAAGACGAGCGGGTACACCACACAGACGGCCAGGTGGGTGACGAGGAGGTCGGGAAACGTCACCCGCGTGGCCCCGGCGAGTACGTCCGCGACGACGGTGTTGAACAGCCACGCCAGCGGCACCATCGCCAGCACAGCCACAAAGGCGTAGCCGACAACGAGGGCCGCGACTGTCTCGCTGATACCGGCACCCAGCCGCCGGGCCCGGAACCCGGCGTACACCAGCAACAGCGGCGGAACCAGATAGAGGAACTCCGCGGCGGCAGACGGGAACAACAGCCCCGGCCCGACGGAGACGGCTCCGGTGACCGGGTCGGCCGTCCCGACCTGCGTCACCAGCGAGCCCAACTCGCCGGTTGCGGTGACCGGCGAGCGCACGACCACGTCCGCACTGTGGAGTGCGACGAACAGGAAGGTAACGTAGAACACCCCCACCAACAGCGCAACGAGCACGCCAAGCGCAAGCAGTGCGAGGAGAGCACCGGTCGGCTCCGAGCGGTACGGGCTGGCCCCGGAGACGAGCCCCACCGCCCGCCCGGCAGGGCCGGCGGCCCGGACGAGGACCGACAGCGCGTAGAGCCAGAACACCAGCCTCAGCCCGAGCCAGCAGGTACGTGCCCCGAGCGTCTCCCAGCCGGCCCGTTCGGTCCCGGCCATCTGTCTCACCCGGTGGGACTGCCGCCGCAGTTCCGGCTCCCAGGCGGCGTCCCCGGGTCAGCGGAACTGTCGTGGCACACAATCATAGCTGTGAGTCGACGGGAGCGCCGGTTAGCTCTGTCGGTCGCCGCGACGGCGACCGTGGCCGGCTCACTCCAGCATCGTTGTCGCGTCCTCGAGGGAGATATCCCCGCGGTCGAAGGCCTCGAGCACCTCGCGAACGCTGTCGTCGGTGTCGTCCTGCCGGGCGGCCTCGGCGAGGGTCGTCCGCTCGGAGTGGCCGGTCAGCTCCGCGAAGTCGGTCCCCTCGGCGAGCGCCGTCTCCTTTTTCACCCGGTAGTTGCCGCCGTCGGTGGTGTGGCAGTCGTCGGGGTGGAAGAAGTACCAGTCCTCGCGGTCGAATCTGACGCCGATCCGGGGGGTGGCCCCGAAGTTCCGCGAGAAGTAGACCAGCGACTCGACCTCCTCGCCGGTGAGGTAGATGGGGTCGCCGGCGGAGGATTTTGCCTCGACGGCGTAGAAGGTCTCGCCGTTGCCGGCCAGCACGTCCGGCAGGTCCCGCTCGGTCGCACTCCCGCTTGCGGGTGCGCGCATCACCGCGAAGCCGGCGCCGTCGAGCGCGTTGACGAGTTCCCGCTCGCGGCGGTCGCCTTTCGCGTTGGACATACCCCGACTGGGTGGTCCCGTCTCTTGAATCTGTGGCGTGGAGGGGTATCAACGCCGCCAGTTCACGCCTACGGAGGCAAAGCTGATACCGCTCGATATAGAACAGAAGAGCGATGTCGCTGCTGCCCTCCGAGCCTGATACAGAGCCCCCCGACGCAGGTCCCCGCGTTATCGGTGTCGACAGCGAGGACGCCGAGGACGTGCTCGCCGCGCTGTCCTCCGGGACCGCCCGCGAGTTGCTGACAGTCCTCCACGACGAGCCGGCCCCGCCCTCCAGGCTGGCCGACGAGGTCGACACCTCCCTGCAGAACGCACAGTACCACCTCGGAAAGCTAGAGACCGCGGGCGCGGTCGAGGTCGTCGACACCGCCTACTCCGAGAAGGGCCGGGAGATGGACGTCTACGCGCCGGCCGACCAGCCGCTTGTCATCTTCGCCGGCGACGAGGGGGAGTCGACGCTGCGGTCGGCGCTGTCACGGCTGCTCGGGTCGGTCGGCGTGCTCGCAGTCGCCAGTCTCGCCGTCCAGGCGCTGGTCGGCGAGGGTGGCCTGCTGGCCCCCCCTGCAGAGACCGGCGGCGCCGGCGGCGGCGACGGCGGGGCCGAGGGAGCGGGCGGCGGCGACAGTGGCGCCGAGGCGTTCGAGAGCGCCGACACACCGGCCGGCGGCGCCGAGGCCACCCCCACTCCGGAGCCGGAGACAACGGCCGAGGGCGGTATTGGGGTCCAGGACGTCGAGGAGGAGGCGACGACAGAGACGACAGTCGAGGCTGTCGCGGACGCCGCCGCGACCGCCGCGAGCAACGCCACCGAGACCGTCACCCGAACCGTCAATGGGACCGCCCCGCCCGACGAGACCGTCCGGACGGCCACCGAGGGCGCCGCCGGGCTCCCGCCGGGCCTGCTCTTTTTTGCCGGCGGGCTGGTCGCGGTCGGGGTCGTCGCGGTGGCGCTTTCGGTCAGGTGAGCCGGCGGCACCGGCGGTTGCCTACCGTCTGTCCCGGAGCCGCATAGCTCAAATCGGCGTTTGAGCCTCCGTCGGCTACTTTATATCCCCTCCCATAGACGTGGATGCGCCGGCCCCGCGGACGCTTCGGCCCTCCCTCGTCTACAGTACGTCGCCGGCCGGCGAGCGCAACTCGACATCGACCGCTCCTGCCCGGCGGTGGAGACGCGCGTACGCCGGCTGGCCACCCCGCGGGTCGGCGTGACTGCCCGGATTGACGACAGTCAGTCCGCCCTGCCGTTGTCCAGCCTCGGTGCCGGACGCGTCGGCGTCGCCACCCTCGCCGGACCCCGGGCCGCCGAGCCGTGTTACCCCCGGCCGGTGGGTGTGTCCGACCACAGCAACGTCGGCCTCCTCCTGGCGTGCGAGCAGCGAGAGTTGGGTGCGGCCGTGGTCGTGGCCGTGGGCAAGCAGGAACCGCTTACCGAGCGCCTCGACCGTGCGGACCGCCGGGAGGGCGGCGCGAACGGCGGCGGTGTCGCTGTTGCCGTGGACCGCCGCGAGGTCGGCGCCGGCCTCGGCGGTCAGGTCGCGAAACGCCGTCAGCGTCGCTGCTGCGGTGAAGTCGCCGGCGTGGAGGACAGTGTCGGCGTCACTGAGCGTCTCCCGGAGGTGGTCGGTCAGCGGCGGGTCGCCGGTGGCGTGGGTGTCGGCGAACGCGACGAGCATAGGTACAGAGACGCACCTGCGACACAAAAGCGGACAGCGGGTCCGTGGCGTTCAACGACCACCGCCATACTTGTGCGGGGCAGCCGAGGGGGTAGCATGGCCGGGAGCACGTCAGTGGTTATCGCGGCGCTGATAGCAAACGGTATCATCGCGGTGCTGAAGTTCGGTGGCTTCGTCCTGACCGGGAGCCCGGCGATGCTCTCTGAGACCTACCACTCCATCTCCGACACCGGCAACCAGGTCTTCCTGCTCGTCGGGATCCGGTACAGCGGGCAGAGCCCGGACGACCGCCACCCTTTCGGCTACGGGAAGGCGCAGTTCTTCTACAGCTTCCTGGTCTCGGTCCTTCTGTTCGGGATCGCGGGCTGGGAGTCCGCCAAACACGGCTACCACGAGGTCCAGGTCGCTCTGGGCGGGGCAGTCGAGCACGGCGGGGCAGAGCCGGTGACACTGCTCGGGCAGACGTTCCCGCCGGTGTACGTCAACTACGCGGTCCTGGGCGGGGCTGTCGTCTTCGAGTCCTGGGCGCTGTACAAGGCCCGGGCGGAGATGAAACGTCAGATGGCCGACCACGACTGGTCGGGCTACCGGGAGGCCTTCCGGAAGACCGCCGACACCACGACCCTGACGGCACTCACCGAGGACACCATCGCCCTCGGCGGGGCCGGGTTGGCGCTCGTGGGTATCTTCCTGACCCGGACGCTCGGTGACCCCATCTACGACGCGGTCTCCGCGCTGCTGATCGGGGTCCTGCTGATGGGGTTTGCGCTGGCACTGGCCTGGCAGAACAAGCGCCTGCTGCTCGGCGAGAGTCTGCCAAACGACGTCGAGGCGGAGCTCCGGCGTGTCGTCGCCGGGGTTACAGACGTCGAGCGGGTGGTCGACTTCCGGACGGTCTACTTTGGCCCACAGAGTGTCGTCGTCACCGCCGACGTCGACTTCGGGGCCGGGCTCTCCGGCCGGGAGATCGACGACCGTATCGACGAGGTCGAGCGCCGCCTGGTGGCGGCCGAGCCGGACATACAGTCGGTCTACGTCGAGGTCGAGAAGGACGACCGGTCGTCGGTGGAGGGCGCGGGTGGCGCGGCCGGCGGGGACCCCAGCGGCGAGGGTATGTGAGCCGGCGTCACGGCGCCAGGTGACGAACACGGCCGGGGTCGGTGAGCCGGAGCGCCTAAGCGCCCGCTCCCCGAACCCGGCGCATGAAACTCGCGCGTGCCGAGACCCCCGACGGGGTCCTCACCGGCGAGTACGACGACGGAACGCTCCACGCAGCGGCCGGCAGCTACGAGGTCGGGGCCGGGGACCTGCTCGCACCCTGTGAGCCGGGGACCTTCTACTGCGTCGGGCGGAACTTCGCCGAGACGATCGACCAGATGGACTACGACGTCCCCGACCGGCCCGACTGGTTTATCAAGCCCGCGGTGTCGTTACAGCACCCGGGTGAGCCTATCGTCTACCCCGAGTGGACGGAGGAACTCACCTACGCCGGGGAACTCGCCGCCGTCGTCGACCGGCCGTGTACGGGCCTGAACGGGGAGGCCGAGGTCCGGGACGCCCTGCGCGGGTGGACGATACTGAACGACCTCGATGCGCTCGACCAGGAGCGACGCACCGCCCGGAAGGCCTTTGACGGGTCGGCGCCGCTGGGGCCGGTCATCGAGACCGACCTCGACCCCCGTGGGGTCGGTATCGAGACGTACGTCGGCGGCGAACTCCGGCAGGACGCCACCACCGACCGGATGCTCTTCGACCCCTACGAGACCGTTGCCTTTCTCTCCGAGCGGTATACGTTCCAGCCCGGTGACGTTATTTCCCTTGGCAGCCCCGCCAACCCCGGCCTGCTGGAGCCCGGACAGGAGGTCGCAATCACCTACGAGGGGGTCGGAACCCTGCGAAACACCGTCGTCGCGCCCGACGGTGGGGGTGAGCCCGTATGAGCGAGGAGACCGCACAGGGCCGCGAGGCCGGCCCGCTGGCGGGTGTGACCGTCGTCGACGCCGCCTCGCTGTACGCCGGCCCGCTGGCGGCCACCTATCTGGGTGACTTTGGCGCGGAGGTGGTGAAGGTCGAACACCCGGATGGTGGGGACCCGCTCCGTCAGTTCGGCGGTGACGGCTGCTCGTGGGACTGGGTCGGCCGCAACAAACAGTCGGTACCGCTCGACCTGAACGACGCGAAGGGACGGGACGCCTTCCGGGGGTTGGTCGCGGAAGCTGACGTCCTCGTCGAGAGTTTCCGGCCCGGCACCCTGGAGGAGTGGGGGGTGGGCTGGGAGACCCTCTCGGCGCTGAATCCGGGGCTGGTGATGGTCCGGACGACCGGCTTCGGTCAGACCGGCCCCTACAGCGACCGGCCGGGGTTTGGCTCGCTGGTCGAGGCCATGTCCGGCTTTGCCTACTCGACGGGGGAGGCCGACGGGCCGCCGACCCTGCCCCCGATTGCGCTTGCGGACTCGGTGTGTGCGCTGCACTCGGCCTTTGCGACGGTGGCGGCGCTGTACTGGCGCGACGCCGGCGGAACCGGCCAGTATATCGACGCCTCGATCCTGGAGTCGATGTTCGCGCTGATGGGTGACGTCGTCACGCGGTATCACGCCAACGGCGACCGCTACCGGCGCAACGGCAACACCTCGCGGATGACGGTCCCGCGCAACACCTACGAGACCGCCGACGGCCGCTGGGTCGCGCTGTCGGGCAGCACCGAGGCCGTCGCCCGCCGGGTCCTCCGGGTCGTCGGCGGCGAGGACCTCGTCGAGCGGTATCCGGACATGGAGCGCCGGCTGGCGGCCTCGGCGGAGATCGACGCGCAGATCGCCGAGTGGGTCGGCGAACGCACCCGCGAGGAGGTCGTCGAGACCTTCGAGGCACACGAGGCGGCGCTCGGCCCGGTCTACGACATGGCCGATATCTTCGAGGACGAGCACTTCGACGCCCGTGACGCCGTGGTCGTCGTGGAGCGAGAGGACACGGACAACGGTGAGGAGGGCGAGGAGGTGGCGATGCGGGGGGTCGTCCCGACGTTGAGCGAGACACCGGGGCGGGTCGACCACCCGGGGCCCGAACTGGGCGCCCACGCCCGGGCGGTCCTGCGCGAGCGGGCGGGCCTGAGCGAGGCGGAGATAGACGCCCTCCTCGAGCGTGGCGCGACCGCGGTCGCCGACCGTGGTGAGGGTGACAGGTAGCGGGGACGGGGCGGTTTTATTATACACCGCCCAGTGATGTAGGGATATGCGTGAACACAGCGTCGGAGAGAAGGTCGACTTCACCGGACAGGCTGCCGTCGTCACCGGCGGCGCACAGGGTATCGGCAAGGCCATCTGTGAGTCCTTCGCGGCCAGCGGCGCAAACGTCGGGGTCGCGGACATCCAGGTCGAGGCGGCCGAGGAGACCGCCGCGGCGGTCGCCGAGGAGTACGGTGTCGACGCCGTCGGCATCGAGTGTGACGTCACCGAGTACGAGGACGCCACGGCGATGGTCGAGACGGCTATCGATGCCTTCGGCGCGGTCGACTGTCTCGTCAACAACGCGGGCGTCGGCACCCCGGCGCCGAGTTTCATGGAGTCCGACCCGGAGGAGTGGGACACCGCCGTCGAGGTCTGTTTCTACGGGACGATGAACTGCACCCACGCCGTCCTGCCACACATGACCGAGCGCGGTGAGGGTGCCATCGTCAACTTCGCCAGCGACTCCTACAAGGGCAACGACCCCGGACTGCCCGTCTACGGCGCCGCGAAGGCCGCGAACGTCTCCTTCACCGGGACCGTCTCCCAGGAGGTCGGCGAGGACGGCGTCCGGGTCAACTGTGTCTCCCCGGGGACAACCCGCACGCCAGCGACCGAGGAGTGGATCGAGGAGTACGAGGAGAAGATCCTCGAGAGTTACGCGATGGACCGACTGGGCGAGCCCGAGGACATCGCCGACGCCGTCACCTTCCTCTGTAGCGACGCCGCCGCCTGGGTCACCGGCCGGGTACTCAGCGTCAACGGCGGCTACAACCGGAGCTGACCGTCGACGCGGCCAGCCGCCGTGTTCGCGGACGGTCGCGACGGCCACGCCAGCGGCTCACACGGTTGTCACTCACTCTCAATTTAGGAGCCTAGACCTGGTAGGGGGTATATTATCATTAAAGTTCATAACATTTTTTTACAGTGGGGGATTCCCCCCAAGTGCATCAGACGCGCGACCCGAATGCGGTCTCTCAACAATGACACAGGACGACTCCGGAACCGACGAAGTTGCGAGCCGAGTAAAGAGCACAGACCCCTATATCCGCGACGTGAACAACGACGCGGCCAGGGAGTTTCGGGACATGCTGAACACCCAGGACTACGTCTTCGCGCCGGGCACCTACCACGCGCTGGACGCCCGGCTGGCCGAGATGGCCGACCTCGACGCCGTCTACATGTCGGGGTACTCGACGGTGCTGGGCCAGTTCGGCTTCCCGGACCTGGAGATGGTGACGATGGACGAGATGGTCGAGAACGCCAAGCGGCAGGTCGAGGCGACGAACCTGCCGATCATCGCCGACTGTGACACCGGCTACGGCGGCGTCCACAACGTGCGCCGCGCCGTCCGGGAGTACGAGAAGGCCGGCGTCGCTGCGGTCCACATCGAGGACCAGACCACGCCAAAGCGGTGTGGCCACATCGCCGGCAAGGAGATTGTCTCCCGTGAGGACGCCGTTGCCCGGTTCTCCGCCGCAGTCGACGCCAAGCAGGACGACGACACCGTGGTCATCGCCCGGACCGACGCCTACGGCTCGGCCAACGGCGACTGGGAGGAACACCTCGAGCGTGGTCGGCTGTACGCCGACGCCGGTGTCGACCTGGTCTGGCCCGAGATGCCCGACCCCTCCCGCGAGGACGCCATCGACTACGCCGAGACCATCCACGAGACCCACCCCGACGTGAAGCTGGCGTTCAACTACTCCTCCAGTTTCGCCTGGAGCGAGGAGGAGGACCCGCTCACCTTCGAGGAACTCGGCAATATGGGCTACAAGTACATCTTCATCACGCTGTACGCCCTGCACTCCGGCGCCCACTCGGTCTACGAGGACTTCTCCAACATCGCCGAGAACGCCGAGCAGGCCCAGTTCGACCTCGAGGACCGGTATCTGGGGCACCCGACCGAGAGCCACCACGAACTCTCCTTTGTCCCCCGGTTCCAGGAGATCGAGGCGCAGTTCGACCCCGACGCCCAGGCCCGTCATGAGGACTCGGCCGGCTTCACCGAGGACGGCGACTCCGTGCTGACCAGCGAGAGCGACGACGACTGACGGCCCCACGCCGTTCGGTTTTTTGCGTGTGTGACCGGACAGCACCGGCGCTCACCCGGCCGTGGGGGTGTCGCCGGCGGGCCGGCCTGTCACGGCTTATTTACCCCCTGACGGCGTAGACTGGCTACGATGGCAGAGGAATTGTCGCCGAGCGAACTGACGGCCGAGCAGTACCGGACGCTGCTCGGCCACACCTCCGACGTGATCACCGTCACCGGGACGGACGGGACGGTGCGCTACCGGTCCCCGAGTTCCGAGCGCGTCACGGGGTGGAGCCCCGAGGAACTGCGCGGGGAGGACATCCTGGAGTACGTCCACCCCGAGGACCGGGACCGTGTGGAGGGTCGGTTCGACGCCCTCGCCGACGAGGGCGACGAGGAACTGGAGTTCCGGTTTCGGACGAGCGACGGGGGGTGGGTCTGGCTGTCGATGACAGGGCGGGTCGCGGACACAGCGGAGCCACTCGAGGGGTATATCATCAGGAGCCGGGATATCAGCGAGCGCGTCCAGTCCACGGAACGCCTGGAGGAACAGCGGGACAGTCTCCGACTGCTCAACGAGGTGTTGCGCCACGACATCCGCAACGACCTCCAGGTGGTCACCGCGTACGGGGAGCTACTGGCCGAGGAGGTCGGTGACGAGGGCCAGGAGTACGTCGAGACACTGCGCGACCGGGCCGACCACGCGGTCGACATCACCCGGACCGCCCGGGACCTGGCCGAGGTGATGCTGACGACTGACGGGCGGCGCCGGCCGACCGATATCCAGACGGCCCTGGAGCGGGAACTCGACGAGGTCCGGTCGGCCTACCCCGGGGCGCTGGTCACCGTCGACGGGACAGTCCCCTCGGTGTCGGTGCTGGCCGACGACATGCTCGGCTCCGTCCTGCGGAACCCGGTCAAAAACGCCATCCAGCACAACGACAGCGCGGTCCCGGAGGTGACCGTCTCGGTCGAGACGAACGAGGGGTCGGTCCACGTCCGGGTCGCGGACAACGGCCCCGGTGTCCCCGACAACCGCAAGGAGGCGATATTCGGGAAAGGCGAGAAGGGGCTCGAGAGCGACGGGGCGGGGCTCGGGCTGTATCTCGTCCAGACCCTGGTGGACACCTACCGCGGGGACGTGTGGGTCGAGGACGGCGCGGAGGGCGCGGTGTTCGTGGTCGAACTGCCGGTCGCCGGCGCGGACGACACGGGCCAGGCTTAATCGCCGCGTTCGACGGCAGTCACGATAACGTCCCAGGCCGGGACGTCGCCGCAACCGTCGACCTCCCAGCCGCCGTCGACGGGCACGCCGTTTTCGTGTGCAGTCTGGACCAGCGCTGTGAGGGCGCTGTCGAACGTTTCTCTGTCGGTGACGTCGGCGATATCGGGTACCATCAGATGAATACGGGCCGTGCAGCGACTCACGTTACGTCGGAGGCCGGCTGCGTCCGGGACCGTAACCGCCAGTTTACAAGCTCCGTACATAAGTTTCGTCGGGCGTAGATAAATGGCTGCCGGTCAGCATGATATGCCAGGTGCGAGCGGCCGTCGGCGTGACTCACGCGGCCTGAGCGCGGTCGAACCCGCCGGTACCGGCGGGGCGGGTCCGGCAACGTTTAAGAGTGCTGTTCAGTCGGGCGACAGACATTTCGGGCGTGGGATAATAGCTTCGCATACCAGGCTATCAGACTTTGAGGCTTGGCTGAGAACACAGTGATGCAGCCGGTAATGAGCGTCATCGTGGAACTCGAGGTCGCCGCGCGTGAGTTCGAACTGGGGCGGGTCCTGACAACCGGACAGACCGGGCGGGTCGAGATGGAGACAGTCGTCCCAGCCGCCGACCGAGCGGTGCCGCTGTTCTGGGCGTACGACGGCGACACGGAGCGTTTCGAGTCCGCAGTCGGAGACCACCCCTCGGTCAACACCGTCACCGCGGTCGACAGCTTCGAGTCTCAGGCGCTGTACGCGATCGACTGGGATGCCAGGTCCGACCACCTTCTCACCGCAGTTGTCGACCACAACGGGGCGGTCCTGAGTGCGACCAGCGCGGCCGACCGGTGGCGCTTCGAACTCCGATTTCGGTCCCACGACGACCTCGGGGGCTTCGAGTCGGACCTGGAGGATGCACACATCCCGATAGACGTGATCCGGGTCTACAACCCGACAACGCCCGACGCCGGCCCGTGGTACGGGCTGACGACGGCCCAGCGGGAGGCGCTGGTACTCGCTGTCAGGTCGGGCTACTACGACATCCCGCGGACCTGCACGACCGTCGAGGTGGCCGAGGAACTCGGCATCTCCGACCAGGCGGTCACCGAACGGCTCCGGCGGGCGATTGTCAATCTCGTCGACAACTCACTGCTCGTTGCCGAGGAGGAGAGGCGGGGCAGGGAAGCCGACTCCTCGCCGGAGCCGTAGCGCCGACGCGGGGCCGGTTCGACCGGGACAGCCCCGTTAGGGTCGATCCGGCAGGGTTTATTACTCGCCGGCCGCTCCGGTCAAGTGACGATTATGAGTGTCGACGAGCGTATCCACGACCGGAAGTTTGTTCGGTCCTTCTTCACCACGCCGACCGCCGTCGAGGGCGAGGAGGACACCGGGAAGATGCTGCGACAGGCCGCCGGACTGCGGGGGATGGAGGCCCCCGACGTCTGGGTCCCCGACAACGAGGACGCCACCGCGCCCACCATGCGCGACGAGGGCGCCGAAAACATCGTCGACGTGCTCAGCGAGCACGGCGCCGGCTTCCCCGGTGAGGTTCACCCCCGCGTGGTCTGGCACCGCGACAGCCCCGGGACCCGTTACCAGGGCTTTCGGCACATGCTCGAGATGACCGACCCCGAGAGCGGCGCCCCCGAACACCTCGACGGGTTCGTCATCCCCGAGGTCGGCGACATCGACGACTGGAAGAAAGCCGACGAGTTCTTCACGATTGTCGAAAACGAGAACGGCCTCGAGGAGGGGAGCCTGAAGATGTCGGTCATCATCGAGAGCGGCTCCGCCGAACTCGCGATGGGGAAACTGCGCGAGGAGATCGGCAAGCCCACCAACAACCTCCAGCGGCTGTTCCTGCTGGTCGACGGCGAGGTCGACTACACGAAGGACCTGCGCGCCATCACGCCCACAGGCGAACTCCCGGCCTGGGCCGAACTCCGCCACAACACGTCCCGGGGGGCAAGCGCCGCCGGCCTCATCGCCGTCGACGGCCCCTACGACGACATCCGTGACATCGATGGCTACCACGAGCGGATGACCGACAACCAGGCCAGGGGGATGCTCGGCATCTGGTCGCTCACCCCGGGCCAGGTTGTCGAGGCCAACACCGCCCCGCTCCCGCCGGCGACGGGCTACTGGACCATCGACGCCGACGGCCGCGAGGTCGAACTCACGACCGAGGACGGCGTCGAGGTCTACGACGGCGACCGGGTCGAACTCGAGCAACTCGGCGAGGACCGGTACGAACTCGAGGTCGGCAGCGACGAGCGCGAGCTCACCGGCGAGGAACTCCGGGCGGAGCTACTCGACCTGGTCTCCTACGTCCCGAGTATGGACGACATCGTCGACTCCATGGAGGAGTTCGAGGCCGCAAAGGAGGCCGGCAAGGGCGCCATCGCGATGACACAGGCCGCCACCGTCCGGGTCGACGGCATCGAGGTCGAGGTCAGCCGCGACCGGATGTGGGACGAGGCCACCTACCAGGCGCTACAGACCCCGATTACGCTGTTTCAGGACGTCTACGAGAACCGCCCCGACCAGCACGACGACCTCGCCGACCTCTACGGCGCCGAGGTCGTCGAGCGGGCGACCGAGATCGGGCAGTAGTCGGGGTCGACCGCGCCGTTTACCGTGACTGTGGCTCGCCGGCCATCTCCGGGTCGTGGCGGTGACGGGCGGCCGGTCGGCCCTTCACCGGTAGCTCCGCGGGGACCGCCTGCGCGCAGACCGTCGGGCGCGTCCCACGTGTCCTGTCCTGCCGGGGCTAAACCCGGAGGTTGACACGGGACCACGGCAGGGCAGCGTCGGGGTGTGCCCGCTGCGGGCGTCCACCTCCACCGCGGGGCCGGAGTTTATACCCGAGAACGCACAACAGCAGGTGTGTCAGAGACCTCGGGGTCCCCGGCGGGTCCGTCGTCACCCTATCTCCGCTTTTTTCCCTACGAGGAACCCTACGACCACCAGCGGGAGGCGATGGGGACGATCCACGAGGCGCTGGAGGGCGGGACGGATGTCCTCTTCGAGGGGGCAACCGGGACCGGCAAGACGCTGGCGGCGCTGGCCCCCGCCCTGGAACACGCCCGCGAGACCGGGAAGACGGTCGTCATCACCACCAACGTCCACCAGCAGACCCGCCAGTTCCGCCGGGAGGCCTCCGCCATCGCCGACGCGACCGACCTCCGGGCGGTCGTCTTCCGCGGGAAGGCGTCGATGTGTCACATCGACGTCGGCTACCGGGAGTGTCAGGCGCTCCGGGACACGACCCGTGACCTGGTCGAGACCGAGCGCGAGCAGGCCGAACTCGAGCGGCGACAGCGCGAGTTGCTGGAGGAGAGCCAGGCCGGGGACACGGCGGCCGGTGAGGCCCGCAGCGCCGTGATGGAGGAGCTGGAGGCCGTCGAGGAGGACCTCGCCGACTTTGGCGACCGGGCGACCTGTGACTACTACTACCGGAATCTCACCGCCGACACCGACGACTTCTTCGCGTGGCTGTACGACGACGTCCGCACCCCCGACGAGATCTACGAGTACGCCGAGAGCGCGGGGATGTGTGGCTACGAACTCCTGAAGAAGGGTGTCGAGGGGGTCGACCTCGTGGTCTGTAACTACCACCACCTGCTCGACCCGGCCATCCGCGAGCAGTTCTTCCGGTGGCTGGGCCGTGACCCGGAGGACGTCATCGCGGTCTTCGACGAGGCCCACAACGTCGAGGACGCCGCCCGCGACCACGCCCGGCGGACCCTGACCGAGACCACCCTCGAGGAGGCACTCGAGGAGCTGTCAGGTGTCGAGGACCCCCGCCGGGCGGCCGCCGAGAACGTCCTCTCGACGTTTCGGGACGCGCTCACAGTGACCTGCGACGGCGTCCTCTCGGGCCGCGAGGGGCCGGACGAGCGGGCGGTCGATGACGAGTGGACGGACCTGGCGGTCGACAACGAGACCGGCCGGGACGACCTCACGCTGGCCTTTCTGCGGGCCTACACCGGGCCGGGCGTCGAGGGGGAACTCGACCGGGCGGCCGACCTCGGCCAGGCGCTCGACGAGCGCTACGAGGAGGCCTACCGGTCAGGGGAGACGAGTGTCCGCAAGGAGTGTCAGACCCTCCAGGCTGCCCGGTTTCTGGCCGCGTGGCTGGCGGAAGGCGACGACGCTGGAACGTATCCCGTGGTGAGCGTCCGCCGCGAGCAGGCCGGCAGGGGCGGCGGTGGTGACGGTGGGTCGGGTGGGGGCCGGGGCGAGGGGGACAACGTGTACGGCCGCGCCGAACTCTACACCTGTATCCCGGAGGAGGTCACGCGGTCGCTGTTCGGGTCGCTACACGCGAGCGTGTTGATGAGCGCGACGCTGCGCCCCTTCGCGGTGACCGAGGACGTCCTGGGGCTCGCGGAGCCGGAGACACTGGCCTACGGCCCGCAGTTTCCCGCGGACCGACGGCGGACCTACGCGGTCGACGGGCCCGCCCTGTTCGCCAGCAAGCGCGACGACCGGCGTGTACAGGAGACCGTCACCGAAGCCCTGGAGGACGCCGCCCGGATGACCCCCGGGAACACGCTGGCGTTTTTCCCCTCCTACGGGGAGGCCGCCCGCTACCACGAGCGGGTCTCGGTCGGGACCCGGTATCTCGACGAGGCGGGCACGTCCGCCCGCGAGTTGCGCGAGCGCTTTGTCGCGGACGACGACGGGATACTGTTCACCTCGCTGTGGGGGACGCTCGGCGAGGGGGTGAGCTT
>CAZQZE010000022.1:0-16449 GCA_964597715.1 uncultured Halobacteriales archaeon | reverse complement strand
GGAGCTGGCGCCGTACAAACACCCACGGGTCGTCGACATCGTCGACCAACTGCCAAAGACCGGAAGCGGAAAGATCCGCAAGGTCGAAATCCAGGAGCGACTCGCGACCCGTCGCGGCTGAGACCGGACCGGTCGAGCCCACTCGGACGTGGACCTGCTGTGGAGGCCCGGGCCCGCACCCAGCACACAGCCTCCTGTGGCACGACGGGCGACGGGAAAACGGGGGTACGCCTGTGGGGAGCCCGTCGCCGGATGGGCGCTCCCGCGACTCACAGCGTGTTGATCAGCCCTTCGATGGCGGCGCCCGCCGCATCCTGAAACCCCGGGTAAAACTCCAGCAGAAGGACGATACTCAGCAGCGCCGCGGGGATACTTATCAGTATCCCGAGGACCAGGTAATCTATCGAGTCGAGGTCGGCCAGGGTCTCCGAAAAGTCACGCTCCTCGGCTACCTCACCCTCCTGCACACCCGGGTCGTAGCTGGAGTCTTGCTCCTCTTCCTCAGGAGGTTCCCACGAGCTCATACTTGATATTGTCGCGACTCTCGGGCATCGATAGCCGGAACTAGTCGCTTCCACCTGATAAACTCCGTGTCCGCTCTCGCCCCGTGAAGCCGTTGCTGGCCGACATCCTCCGCTCGCGACCGACGAGCCGCCGCTCAGTTCTGCCCACCGTCCCACCGGGACCGGCAACGAGCGTGGCGGCTGGGACGCAGGCTCCTCGTCTCCACCGCTCTGTCTCCGGCGCCAACGCTCACACTCGGGACCGGCTGGGGGTGTCCTCCGACCGGGTAACGGTGCACTCTCCGTCGACAGTGACGACGCGATTCGGCCGACCACAACCTGCCCCCGTGACGGCACGAACCGAGTCCAGTCCGCCAACGACGGGCGCTGTACTGTCCGTCTCTCGACAGGGCCGGAGCCGGCTCGTCTCACTCGAGGTCGGCGGCGTACTCGTACTCCGCCGGCCGGGCCTCGGGGCGCCGGCCGTCCAGTTCAATCTGCCAGCCGTCCAGTACGGTGGGGTCCTCGAGGGCGTCCGTGACAACCGCCCGCACGTCAGCCAGGTCGACCCCGTAGTAGTCGCCGGGGACGCCCTCGAAGTACTGCAGGGCCGTCTTGAACAGGCTGCGCATCCCGTCGTCGTTCTCGAAATCGTAGTGTTTGTACGCGCCCGCGGCGACCTGGACCATCCCGTGGAGAAACTTACTCTCTGTATTACCGCTTCCGTAATTATACCACTCTGCTTCAAAACAGTCGTGCGATTCGTGAAATGCCGCAGAGTTGTACAGCCGGACGCCGTGCACCACAGCCTTGCGCAGCGTGCCGTGTTCCCACCCGTTCGACTCGGCCTGTCCGGCCCGCCAGCCCGTCGGGTTGCCCAACACCGGCGGACCGACGGTATCGTCACGGGTATGTTCCGCCATTACCGGCGGTTGGATACCGGGGGGCCTGAATCCGTCGATGCCGGTCGCGTCCGCGCCGGCACCCCGCCGCGGGTCCGGCTCCTCGCTCACTCCATGTAGCCGAGTTGCCGGAGCCGTTCGCTGACCTCCTCGGCCGCGTCGCGGCGTCCCTCGCCGGCCAGCAACAGCGGCTCGCGGCGCCGTCTCCCGGGGTCGCCGGCCAGCACCGGGAGCACCTCGCCGGTCATGTCCGTCGGCACGGCGCAGTCGTGGGCCGCCAGGAGGGTGGGCGCGATGTCGCGGATCGACACCCGGTCGAGTTCGCCCCGCGCCTCGAAGGCCGGGCCGCTGGCGACGAGGATGCCGTGACGGGTGTTCTCCGCCGCCCACCGGTCCGGGGCGGCCGTTACCCTACCGCCGCCGACCCCGTCGTTGACGTGGACCCCCGGCCGCATGTCGACGACGACCTCCGGCCCGTCGGCGACGTAGGGGCCCGAGTAGACCGCCTCGCCGCGGTAAACGCCGTCGAACAGCGGCCCCTGTTCGTCCGCGACAGCCCGCAGGTCCGCGACGAGCCGGTCGGCGACGGCGTCGACGTCGAATGCGGGGTTCACGTAGACCGGGCCCTGTCCGCTCGCAACAGCCTTCGTCCGCGGGAGGTCGACGGCGTCGAGTTTGCGGTCACGCTTCAACCCGTCGCTCTGTGGGACGAGCCGCTGGACGCGCTCGGGGACCGCCCGGGCGAGGGTGTCGACGAGGCCGAACCGCTTTGCGGCCCGGAGGACAGTCTCGCGGTCCAGCCCGACCCGGGCGAGATAGTCGTCGACGGTCCGGGTCCGGGTCTGGTAGCCCTGCTCGGCGAGCCACTCGTTGATGTAGAACTCCGTCGTCGTGGGCGCGCTGCCGTGGTCCGACATCAGGACGAGGTTGCAGTCGAGGTCGCGGAGCCGCCCCAGCCACTCGTCGACGAGTTCCCAGGCGCGCTTTGTTGGCTCCTCGTCCCAGAAGAAGTGTTGGAGCACATTCAGATAGAACAGCGTCACGTGGACGAACTCGAGGTTGCGCTCCTCGAACAGGGCGAGCGCGACCTCGAAGCGGCTGTCGAGGAGGTCGAGGATGGCCGCCACCTCGGCGCCGCGCTCGTCGTTGCCCGACAGCAACGGGTCGGGGTGGACCTCGTAGCCAAAGCGCTCCCGGAGTTCGGCGGCGAGGTCCTCCGGGGAGGTGTAGCCGGAGTCGATACTGCGGTACTCCCCCTCGACGGCGTCGGGGCCGCCCGCGACGACCACGCCGTCGATGGACCGTGGCGGATACATTGTTGGCATGTTGACCACGCCTGCGGAGTGCCCCTCGTCGTTGAGGTAGTCCCAGAGCTCGGCCGTCCGGAAGTCCCCGCCCTCGGCCACCTCGATGTGGCCGTCGGCGAGGTCGACGTGCTCGAACCAGAAGACACCCAGCCCGCCGGGGTCCTTGCCCGCCGAGTAACACTTCCAGTTGGGAAAGGTCACAGGAGGGAGACAGCTCCGGGTGCCGGCCCAGGAGCCGTCCCTCCGGAGGGCGGCCAGGTTGGGCAGGTCACCGGCGGCGAGCCACGGGTCGAGCAGCCGCCAGCTAGCCCCGTCTAGCCCCACCACGAGCGTCCGTGTCATCGGCCGGAGGGAGGCGGGGGAGTCACTAGTCGCTTTCGAACCCTTCGATAGCTCTAAGTGTCGACAGGGGCGTGACTCCGGTAGTGCGAACAGTCGCCGTCGTCCCCGCGTACAACGAGGCAGACACTGTCGGGTCCGTCGTCGACAGGACCGCCCCCCACGTCGACGAGGTGGCCGTCGTCGACGACGCCTCCACCGACGGTACCCCGTCTGTCGCCCGCGACCACGGCGCGACCGTCCTCGAGCACACGTTCAATACGGGCGTCGGCGGCGCCGTCAGGACAGGCTACCGGTACGCTATCGAGGAGGGGTACGACCTCGTCGTCCAGGTCGACGCCGACGGGCAACACGACCCCGACCAGATTCCCGACCTGTTGGCGGCGGCCGAGGACTGCGACATGGTGGTCGGCAGCCGGTACCGCAACGAGAGTATCGAGGAGTACCCGCTGGTCCGGCGGGCCGGCATCCGGTTTTTTACGGGCGTGGTGAACGCGCTCGGCGGTGTCGACGTGACCGACGTCACCAGCGGCTTCCGGGTCTACCGGGTGTCGATGCTCCGGCGGGTCCTCCACAAGCGTGACACCCACTGGGCGGTCGAGCAGACACTCGATGCGGCCCGCCAGGGCTACCGGATCCGAGAGGTGTCGGTGGAGATGCCAACCCGCGACCACGGCGAGTCGCAGTTCGGCCTCGGGACGGTCGTCCTCTACCCGCTCCGGATGACCGACGTGGTGCTCCGTGTGGTTCTGTTCAGATAATGGTCGAGTACGCCGCGGTCAACCTCGTCGCCGGGGTCGTGGGGCTCGGATTCCTGGGGACCGGCTACGTGCTCGTGCGCCGCGAGCGCGAGGCCCTCGGCCTGTTCGTCCTCTCTGTTGCGGTCGGTGCCGGGCTGCTGTTCGTCGCGGTCACACCGGACTCCTTCGACGCCATCGCGACGTTTCTGGGCCTCGAGTTCAAGACACACGCCATCCTCGTCGTCGCCAACCTGGTGCTCTTCGCGCTGGTCACGTACCTGCTGTACCGCATCGGCCGGCTGTACGACCGTCTCTCGCGGCTCAACGAGGAGGTCAGCCTCCTCAAGACCGAACTCGAGGACGGAGACGAGTGAGCCGGCAGGACCGACCCCGGGCGGTCCTTTCCGTCGACGTCGAACTGTTCGACCAGACCCCGGCCTACCGGTCGGCCCGCGGGACGACCGACCGGGCGGGTGTCGGGCTCGAAGGGCTGGAGTACCTGCTCGAAGCCTTAGACCGGGAGGGCGCGACGGCGACTGCCTTCGTGGTCTCGCGCGCGGCCGAACGCCACCCGGAGGCCGTCCGGCGGCTCGCCGACGCCGGCCACGAGGTGGCCTCACACTCCCACAGCCACCGCCTACTCACCGACCTCTCGGCGGCAGCGCGCCGCGAGGAGTACGACCACTCCCGGGGGCTGCTACGCGAACTGACCGGGCAGCCGGTCCGGGGCTTTCGCGCGCCGGCCTTCGACATCCCGCCGGGACACTTCGAGGGCCTGCAGCAGTCGGGGTACGCCTACGACTCGAGTGTCGTCGCCAGCCGTGCGGTCCCCGGCTGGTACGGCGGCGAGTACGACCTGGAGGCCCCGGCGCCCGTCACCGAGGTTGCGCCCGGGTCGCCGGCGGGGCTGACCGAGGTGCCCGCGAGCGTGATGCCCGGGCTCAGGCTCCCGCTGACGGGGACCTGGCTGCGGTTTTTCGGCCCCGGATACACGATACTGGGGATGCGCCTGCTCGCGCGCCGCGGGGTCGCACCCGTGCTGTACGTCCACCCCTGGGAACTGGTCGACCTGCCGGCGGTCGATGGCGTCCCCGGTCGGGTCTACTGGCACACCGGCGAGTGGATGCGCCGGGCTATCGACCGGGTCCTCGGCCAGCCCTTCGAGTTCACGACAGCAGCGACACTCGCCGGCGAGACAGGGTGTGACGACCGCCTCTCCGGTGACCCAGAGGGGAGGCGGTAGCTTTTGCCCCGGCGCAGCCCCCGGGCGCTTGCGCTCACCGCGCTCCAGTACGGCGTTGCACTCGCGGCGCTCGTCTGGGTGCTCCTGCAGGCCGACCCCGGCGCGGCCCTCGCCCGACTCGGCCGGCTCGACCCCCTGGTGCTGGCCGCGCTCGTCGCCGTCACACTCGCCGGCCTCGCGGCCCGGTTTGCCACCTGGCAGGCCGTGGTGGCACCGGTCCACCCCGTCGCCTTCCGGACGGCCGCGAGCACGGACCTCATCGTCAACTTCGTGAACCAGCTGCTCCCCTCGCGGCTCTCCGGGCGGGTGGCCGCCCCGTTCGTCCTCCGGAGCCAGACCGGGATGGCCTACGCCGACGCCGCGGCGGCGTCGGGCGTCCACACGGGGGTCTACGCCGTCTACTACGGGCTGACGGCGGCGGTCGGACTCGGGTTCGCGGTCGCACTGGCCGACCTGTCGGCCGGGCTGGTCCTGCTGCTCGCGCTCTCGACGGGGCTGTATCTCGTTGCCGGGTCGGTCGTGTTGCTCGCGGGGACGAACCTCCGGCTGCTCGACCCGCTGGTGGCGTGGCTGGCCGGGGCTGTTGGCCGGCTCCCCCGGGTTGGCGACCGCGCCGCCGAGCGGGTCCGCGGCCTGCTCTCCTTCACCGAAGCCTCCACCGAATCGTTCCGCCGGGTGGCGGCCGACCCCGGTGTCTGGGCCCGGTACGCCCTCGGGTGGACCGGCGCGCTCGTGCTCGCGCCGGGGCTGCGGGTGCTGTTGCTGTTCGGGGCACTGGGTGTCGCCTTCGAGCCGGCTGCCCTGCTGCCGCTGTATCTCGTGACCGCCTACAGCGTGACGCTGTTGCCGCTCACCCCCGGCGGTGTCGGCGTGACCGAGGCGACGGCTACCGCCGTCTTCGTCGCACTCGGCGTGCCGGGCGAGGTGGTCGTTCCCGTTGTCGTCATCGACCGGACGCTGGGTGTGTACCTGCCTGCCGTCGCCGGCTGGTACCCCTCACTGGGGCTCGACCTCTCGGAGCTGTCTCCGGGTCAGTAAGGCGAGTCCCGGAGCCGCGAGCCGTCGCAGTCTCCGGTCCGCTCCAGGACCAGCGTGTACTGGTTCGCGGCGAGTTCCTGTTCGTCGGCGTACTGGTCGGTCTGTGGAACCACCCCGTGCCGGAGCAGGTCGGCGACCGACCCCGGCGTCGGCCGCGCCGGCACGAACCCCGGCGGTCGGGTGCCGAACTCGGCCGCGATAGCGTAGTTGTACTCGCCGTCGAGCAGCCCCCTGATGTAGCTGAACCTGGCGTCGCTGTTCCGGTAGTACGTGTCTCGGTCGAGATACAACAGGTCCCGGTAGCCGAGCTGGATGAACTCGGGGCAGCGGTCGACCGTCTCCCCGCCGCGCTCGGCCCCGTAGACGTGGTTGACAGCCATCCCGTGGGGGACCGCGGTGTCCTGGAGGTGTCGGCGGTAGACCTCGACGGTGTCGCCGTCGTCGGCGTTTGTTTCGAGCCAGGCGACCGCGTCGTCACGGGGCATCGCCGCGTAGCCGCCAACGCCGACGGCCGCGTACAGCCCGCCCGTCACCAGCAGCGCGGCCACGGCCGGCCGGGCCAGGGAGGGCCGGCGGTCGCGAAACCGGACCAGTACTCCCGCGAGCAACAGCGCGAGCAGCGGGAACGTCGGCAGGAGGTGGTGGACCCTGAAATCGTGCCAGCCGGCAAAGAGCGCGACCCACAGCACGACCCCGGTCAACACGAGGACCGTCCCCCTGTTTGCCCGTCCCAGGCCTGCCCGGACGACCGTCGCGGCGACGCCGGCGACCGCCGCCAGAAACAGTGGCAGGCTCATCCCGCTGAGATAGCCCCGCAGGAACCACCACCACACCGGCGCGTCGGGGCCGGTTGGCTGCGCCGCACGGGCACCCGGATTCTCCAGGACCCGCCGGGCGACGGGCTCGACCCCGCCGACGAGCAGTGTGGGAAAGCCAAGCACGATAGCGAGTGCGCCCAGGAGCGCGCCCGGAACGACCAGCGCAGGCTGGGCGAGTGCCTCCCAGGTGTTCGGCGCCTGCCTGGCCCGCAGGACGTGGGCCACCAACACCAGCGCGACGACCGGCGCGGCGGTGAGCTTGAACGCGATGGCGACCCCGCCGGCGGCGCTCGCGGCAAAAAACCGCCACCGCACGCCAGTCTGGACGTATCTGACCAGCAGGTACAGCGTCACGAGCACAGAGAGGAGAGCCGGCATGTCCTCGCCACCCTCGTGGGCGATGGTCAGGAACCCGAAGGTCAGTGTCAGCACCAGCCCCGCGAGCTGGCCGGCGGTCCGGCCCCACACCACCCGCCCGACCCGGTAGGTGAGATAGACACAGCCGACGGCCAGGAGGACGTTCACCAGCCGGACCGCCGCGAGCGCCCCCGTCCAGAACCAGGCGGGGGCTGCCGCCCAGGCGGGGTAAAACCCGAACTCCGGGTCGGGGCTGGCGACGGTCGTCAACACCTCCAACCGGCCCAGCAGGACCGTGAGCAGGACGACCGGGAGCACGGCGAGCCCGAACAGATAGAAGGTCGCCCCGAAGGGGACACGGCCCCAGGCAACCCCTCGCTGGAGGCTCTCGACACTCGGGTCGGCGGCGACCGAGCCGTAGGCGACCAGCACATCGAGAAGCCGGCTGTGCTCGTCACGGGTCGCGAAGTTTGGAAGCCGGTGCCAGAACCAGAATCCACAGAGCAGGGTCGCGCCCACGAGCAGGTACCGGAGGCGGCGGTCCTCGCGGAGGTCGGCGGCGACGACCCCGACCCCGCGAGCGAACAGGGACCGGAGGGCACCCATCACAGGGCTCTGTGGGAACGACCAATAAAAACCGTCCGATACCGTCAGCCACGCCGAACGCCGGGTAACCCGCTACGGTGGTGCCGACCGGTCACTCCGACAGCCGGCTGTTGTCGTTGAGCTTCTGGACGACATCGTCGTGAATTGTGCCGTTGGTCCCGATCATCGGCGACCGTTCCTCCTCGCCGGGCAACTCGAAGCGGTTCCCGCGGGTGTCGGTGATCGTCGCGCCGGCGGCCTCGGCGATAACCATCCCCGCCGCGACGTCCCAGGGGTAGGTGTCGAACTCCCAGACAGCGTCGGCGCTCCCGCTGGCGAGATAGCACATATGCAGCGCGGCCGAGCCGAGCCGGCGGACGCCGCGGGCGTCCTGGTAGAAGTGCGTCAGGAAGGACCCGTCGGGGTCGTAGCCGGACATGAACATACTCTCGGCGAGGTCGTCCCGGTTGGTAACCTCGATGGGCTGGCCGTTGCGCATCGCCTGTTCCCCCTTGATCGCCGTCCAGAGTTCGTCGGTCTCCGGGGCGTAGACGACGCCGAGGACGGGCTCACCGTCCTCCAACAGCCCGACCGAGACGGAGTAGTTGGGGTTGCCGTTGGCGTAGTTGCCTGTCCCGTCGAGCGGGTCGAGGAGCCAGGTGTAGGCGCTGCCGCCCTCGACATAGGTGTCCTCCTCCGAGCGGATGCCGTGACCGGGGAACTCGTTTTCGAGCGCCGTCGTGATGATATTCTCCGCGAGATAGTCAGCCTCGGTGACGATGTCGGACTTGTCGGTCTTGACGGTCACCGACTCGACGCGGCCGTGGAGCTCCTTGAGCGGCTCCTGGACGCTCTTGACAGCCTCGCTCGCCACCCGTAGCGCGTGTTCGAGTTCCGTCTCCTCGCCGATGCCGGTGGTCTGGATGTGGTCCGGGAGTTCCTTTCCCTCCGAGCCCCGGGCCCCCCACCCCAGTAGCTCGCTGATTGCGGTGTAGAAGTCGTCGTCGTAGCTCGTCCGGACGATATTCGCCGCCGTGTCGGCGCCCGTGATCCGGACCGACTCGCCCTCGTCGAGCTGGATGTAGTGGCGGCCACCGTCCACGAGCACGTCCGCGGCCTCCTGTGCCACGATATCGATCTTCGTCTCGTCGCCCACAATAACCGGCCGCACACCCATCTTGTGGGTCTGTAGCGGGACAATCTGCAGCGAGGAGTTGTTCTGTGGCTGATGAACTGGGCCGCCGGAGGACAGCGAGATACCGGTCGACCCCGTCGGGGTCGCAACCGCCAGCCCGGTCCCGTCGTACTCGCCGACGTACTCCCCGTCGGCAAAGGCGTCGAGTTTGGTGATCTTCCGCTCGAAGACGTCGTCCGGCATCGGGTGCTGGACCATCACGTCGTTGATCCCTGTCGCGTCCAGGTCCGGGCCGGAGATGTGTAGCTGTTGGCGGCGGTCCACATCCGACCGCCCCTGGATGGTTTCGGTGAGTGCCTCCTCTAGGTCGTCGACGTCGACTCTGACCAGGAAGGCGAGTGTCCCCGTGTTGATACCGAGGAGTGGGATCCCCCTCGGGGCGAACTGTTTGATCCCCTCGAGGAAGGTGCCGTCCCCGCCGACGGTCATCCCCAGGGTCTCGACATCCTGATTGAATTCGGCTTCGATGTCGTTGCCGACCTCGACAGTCGACAGTTGGATCCCGTTTTCGCCCGTCCACTGCTCCAATCGCCCGACCGCCTCCTCGCTTCCCGGGCTCACTATTGCGATGATATGCTCGGTCGTCGCCAGTCGCCGTCCTCTCATACAGGTATGTGAGGCGCCAAGGGCAAAATAACCACATGATTTTCTGCCCCACTTCTGGGGGGTCCTCGCGGCTCGCCAGCCCGACCAGCACACGGTTTTTTCAGCCGGACCGCCGAACCGGGGGGTATGGAGTACGAGACACTTGCCACGGAGGACGCCGACATCACTGACCTCTCCGAGGTGGCGGAGATTCCGCCGGACCTCGACATCCGGCCGGTCGGCGACCTGCTCGGCCTGGAGGAGATGAACGTCGCCATCTGGTACTTCGAACCCGGCGAGGGGATCGGTTACCACGCACACGCCGAGCAGGAGGAGCTGTACTACGTGCTGGAGGGGCGGTTTTCGCTGAAGCTCGGTCGGTCGGGCGAGACGGAGACCAGAGCGGTCGGGCCAGGTGCCTTCTGGGCCGCCGGCCCGGAGACCGGTCACGGCCACCGCTACCTCGGTGACGACCGCGGGGCTGTCCTCGCCATCGGCGCCCCACCCGTCGAGGACCCGGGGCTGGACCCACACGAACTGTAGCGGGCGCCGGGGTCGCGCTCGCCGCCGAGCCGACGGGCCCCGGTTGGGTCAGGCGTGACTCTCCCCGAGGTACTCGAGGATACGGTCGGACTCGGCCATGGTGAGTCCCCGCTCCTCGTCGACGAGCACCGGAACCTGGCGCTGGCCGGAGACCCGCTTGACCTCGTCTCGCTTGGAGTGGAGCCCTTCGACCCAGACACTCTCGTAGTCGACACCCAGGTCGTCGAGTTCGTCGACGACTTTCTCGCAGTACGGGCAACCCTCGAGCCGGTACAGTGTGGCTGTCATAGCTCCACACACGGCCTGCCCTGTCTAAAGCGTGCCGGGGACGACCGGCTGACAGGCGCACCCGGGTGCCACAGTATTTTACGTCGCCGGCGAGAGACCAGGGTATGCCACCGACACAGGGAGCGGTCGTTCCGGACTTCGAGGCGGTCTGCTGTGACGGGGAGACATTTCGCTCGCGGGCGCTGTCGGAGACACTGGGCATCGACGGCGGGCTGTTGGTCTCGACGGGGTTTGTCTTCAGCGCCATCGCCGAGAACTGGTACAAACGCTTCGAGGGCTACGGCTGGGGGTCGGAGGCGGTGCCGCTTCTGGGTCTCAGCCGCGACGGCCCGTACGCACAGAACGCGTTTCTCCGCCGGCTCGACGCCCCCTTCCGGCTGTTCGCGGACGTCGGTGGTGGGGTCTCGGAGGCCCTGGGGCTGTTGACCGACCGACACCACATGGCCAATGTCACCACACCCCGGCGGTCGGTGTTCGTCCTCGACGCCGACCGGGAGGTCCAGTACGCCCACGTCGCCGACGACTGGACCAGTCCGCTCCCGCGCGAGGAGGTCGGCGCGGCACTCGGTGACCTCTGACCGGGCCGCGCGAGGGGCCTGGCCGCTACGAGACACCGGTGAACTCGAACCGGGCGCCACCCTCACTGCCCTCGGTGACTGCGACCGTCCAGCCGTGGGCCTCGGCGACCTCCTCGACGATATTGAGGCCGAGCCCGGTCCCCGCATCGGCGGTGGAGTAGCCGGCCTCGAAGACCGCCTCGCGCTCGTCGGGCGGAACCCCGGGGCCGTCGTCCTCGACGTAGAAGCCGTCCGGAAGGTCGCCGATGCGGACCACCACCGGCTCCTCGCTGCTGTGGTCTACCGCGCCCTCGGCCCGCTGCCGGCTGCCCGTGGAACCGTGTTCTACGGTGTCCTGACAGGTGTGCGAGCCGTGCTCGACGGCGTTGCGCACCAGATTTTCGAGCAACTGTCTCACCCTTGTCTCCTCGGCCCGGACGGTACGGTCCGTGTCGACGGTCAGCGTCGCCTCGCCGGTATCCACGTGTGCCCAGCACCGCTCGGCGAGGGTCTCCAGTGACAGCTCCTCGACCGCCTCCGGCTGCTCGCCCTCGCGCGCCAGCGTCAGGACAGCGTCGATCAGCCGGCTCATCCGCTCGTGGGCCGCGCCGATGTCGTCGAGATGTGGGCTGTCGAACTCCCGCTGTGCCAGCTCGAGGCGCGCACCCGCGACGTTCAGCGGGTTCCGGAGGTCGTGTGAGACAAAGCTCGCAAACTTCTGGAGCCGGTCGTTCTGTCGCCGGAGTTCCCGCTCGCGCTCCTTGCGGTCGGCGGTATTCCGGAGCACGCCGACAGTCCCGCCGAACCCCCCATCTGTCGCCGGGAGGAGGGCGATGTGGTTCTCGTTGGGAACCCGCTCGCCGTCCCGCCGGACCGTCTGCATCGCAAACGAGGTGGTCTGTTTGTCGTCCGAGGCCAGCAACTCCCGGATCAGCTCCTCGCCCTGCTCGATATCCTCCTCGGGCATGACCACCGAGACGTGCTCGCCGACCAACTCCTCGGGGTCGTACCCCGTCGTCGTCATCTCTGACCCCGCGGGCGGTATGACAGACGTCAGATATCCGTCCGCGTCGAGTGTGTACACCTCGTCCGGAAAGGCGCGGACGATTGTCTCGTACCGCTCGAGTTCCTGTTCGCGCTCCCGTCGCTCGCTTCTGTCCCGGATGACACCCACCGTTCCCCGGTAGCCACCGCCCTCGTCGGGCAGGAGCGTGAGGGTCGTCTCGACGGGAACGACCCGGCCGCTGGCGGTGTGGAGGTCGGTCTCGACGGTCTCGATACCCTGCTCCCGCTCGAACAGCCGCCGGATGGCCGCCTCGAACTGCTCCATCCCCTGGTCGCCGAGGATGAGCCCCGGCCCCTCGGCCAGCAGCCGGTCGGCGTCATATCCCGTCAGTGTCGCGAAGGCCTCGTTGACCCGAATATACCCCCCGTCGAGGTCGATTGAGTAGATGCTGTCACCTATCGTCTCGATGAGGCGCTCGGACTCCTCGAGTTCGCGGGCCCGGTTGACCTGCGTACACGCGGCTGTCAGATTTGTCGCGAGGAGTTCCGCGAGACTGACTGTCTGGTCGTCAAACTCCTGGCGGGTCGTCGACCCGGTGGCCAGTATGCCGTGCTCGCCGAGTGAGACGAGCAGTTCACTCTCGACACCCGACTCGGGGTTGCACGCCGCCGGCGCCCCCGCGACGCCTTCGAGGACCGCGGTGTCGCCGGTCTCGTAGACCTGCCAGGCGACCCCCTCGCCGCGCGCTATTTCGGCGGTCTCCGCCCGAGGAGTCCCGTGTTCTACCCGGTCGGCCACCGGCACCAGCGCGTCACGGTCCCCGTCGTAGCGGAGGACCGTGGCCTGGCTGAGACCGAGGATATCCTCGACCGCCTCGACCGCGGCCTCGGCGACAGCGTCGCGGGTCCTCGCCACGACCATCTCCCGGGTGACGTCGTGGAGTGTCCGCAGCTGTGTGGCCCGACGTCTTCGGTCAGTGACATCCCGGCTCGTCCCGAGGACGACCTCCTCCCCGTCCGGGGCCGGCAGCCGTCGGAAGTGTAGCTCGACGGCCTCCGTCTCCTCGGGGATGGTCGGCTCGGTCTCTAACCGAACCTCGGCTTTCCGGCCCGCCAGGATGTCGTCGACCGCCCCCCGGACCGCCTCTACCTCGTCCGCCGACAGAATCCCCGTGTCGGCGAGCATAGAGACCGGTTCACCGGCCCACTCCTCCTCGAAAGTGCCCGGCTCGTCGACGCGGTGGCTGACGAACCGGAACCTGTGTTCGGCGTCGAGGACGTAGACGCCCTCGCCGAGGTTCCCGATGACCGTCCGGTGCCAGTCAGCCGTCGCTTCGCTCTCCCGGCGGTCGGTGATGTCTCTGGCGTTGGCGACAACCCCCTCGACTGTCGGCTCCTCGAGCAGGTTCCGGGCGCGCACCTCCACCCACCGCCAGCCCCCGTCGGCGTGTCGGACGCGGGTCTCGACAGTCGTCTCCCCTCCGGGCTCGTCGACGATCTCCCCCATCTCGGCCTCGATGGTCGGCCTGTCGTCGGGGTGAATATACTCGAACGCACACTCGCCGACGACCGCCTCGGGCTCGTACCCGAGCACCCGCTCGATGGCCGGGGAGACGTACTTGACGGTCCCGTCCGGGTCGACGACGTGGGCGTAGTCGGCCGACCGCTCCAGGAGTTTCCTGAACCGGCGGTGTGTCTCCCGGAGTTCGCGCTCGGTCGCGTACCGCTCCGCGGCGTTTGTGACCCGGTTCGCCAGCAGCGCGTACTGGTCGGTTCCGGCGCCTTTCTGCAGGTAATCCGTCGCCCCTGCCCGCACCGCCTCGGCCGCAATCTCCTCGCTTCCCTTCCCGGTGAAGAGGATGAACGGGAGGTCCTGATGGCGCTCCCGGACCGCCTCCAGAAACTCGACCCCGTTGCGGCCGGGCATGTCGTAGTCAGAGACGACACAGTCGACCGCCGCGGTCTCCAGCCGGCTCAGACCCTCGTCGGCACTCGAGGCTGTCAGCACCTCCAGCCGCTCGCACTCGCTTTCGAGGACTCTGGCGGTGAGCGTCGCAAAGTCCGGGTCATCGTCCACGTGTAACACGTGGATCCGGTCTGGGTCGTCGCTCATTCGCTGTTGTGACAGGTCATGTCAACCTCGCATATAACAGTCTGTGTCCAATTACAAGCGATGAAAATCGGGGCTCGCGTCGACCGGACAGGCGCCCGTTCACCTCCGACCGGACAGGCACCCGTTCCAATCCGACCGGGCACTCACTCCCTGGCCGTCCGGACGGCCCGCTGCTCGTCTACCCGGTCCGGCGCGCCCCCGGTCGGGTCGGGGCCGGACTCGATAACTGCTCGGACCGTCTCCCGGACGGCCGTCGCTGCCTCGACGGGCTCCCACCCGAGCGACGCCAGCCGCCCGGTGTCGAGGACATGTGGATACCGGCGGTAGAACGGGATTGCGTCGGGGTCGACACCCGCGGCTTCCGCCTCCGCCGGGCTCATGTGTACAACCTCGACCGACGCTCCGGCGGCGTCAGCAACGACGCCGACGAACTCCGCAAGTGGGTACAGCCGGCGGTCGCCGACGTTGTACGCCGCACCCGGTTGCCCGTTCTCGGCGACTGTCCGAAGCGCACGGGCCACGTTCTCGACGGCAGCCAGGTGCCACAGCGAGTCGCCGTCGCCGGGCACGAGCACGCGGTCCTGCTCGCAGACCCGGTCGACCCAGTAGTCGAACCGGCCGGTGTAGTCGTGGGCGCCGTAGACGATTGTCGGCCGGACGCTCATCGCGTTCACGCCGCGCTCGGCGGCCGCAAACACCGCCCGGTCACCCGCTGCCTTTCGCGGGCCGTAGGTCTCGGGGCTGTCGTCACTCGCCTGCGCCTCGCTGCAGGGTTCGAGGGGAGTCTCGGCCTCCCGCTTCGGGACCTCCTCGGACCCGTACGCGTCGCCGGAGGAGACGTAGACGTAGGCGTCCACGTCGGCAAAGGCCACGGTGGCAGCGCGGACCGCCTGTGGCGTGTACGCGACGCAGTCGACCACGATATCCGGGTCGAGTGCCGCGGCCGCCTCCAGGTCACCGCCCACGGTGCGGTCACCCTGGCAGTGGTCGACGCGGTCGTGTGCCGCGAACGGGTTGTCGTGGGTTCCCCGGTTGAAGACGGTCACGTCGTAGCCGCTCGCGAGCAGTTCCTCGACGGTTGCCCGCCCGACGAAGCGCGTCCCGCCGACGACGAGTGCGTGGCTCATGTGGGGATTCCGGGGTCCAGCAACAAAACGCGACGAGACGTGTGCGCCGACGGTCAGTCGTCGGCCTGCGTGCGGAGGGAGCCGGCGTCGGGCTGGAGCGTCGCGGACGACGGGGGCTCGTTGCGCACGTCGTCGCGCCCGCGCTCGGAGATGACCTCGGCGTATGCGTCGGGCATCACCTTCGTGAAGTTCTCCACCTCGGCCTCCCAGTCAGCCAGCAGGTCGGCGGCGCGGTCGGAGCCGGTGTACTCGGCGTGGTTCTCGACCAGCCGGGTGAGCATCTCCCGGTCCTTGCCCTCGAGGCTGCCGGACAGCGTTACCATCCCGGTGTTGGCCCGGTCCTCGAAGCTGCCGTCGGGGTCGTAGACGTAGGCAACACCGCCGGACATCCCGGCCGCGAAGTTCTTGCCCGTCTCGCCCAACACGACGATAGCGCCGCCGGTCATGTACTCACAGCCGTGGTCGCCGACGCCCTCGACGACGCCCTTGACGCCCGAGTTGCGCACCGCAAACCGCTCGCCGGCGACCCCGTTGATGTAACACTCCCCCTGGGTCGCGCCGTAGAGGGCGACGTTGCCGATGAGGATGTTCTCGCCGGCCTCGTAGCCGGCACTCTCGGGCGTGCGGACCACGACCTTCCCGCCCGAGAGGCCCTTGCCGACGTAGTCGTTTGCCGTCCCGACCAGGTCCATCGTTACGCCGTCCTGGAGGAAGGCACCGAAACTCTGGCCGGCCGACCCGTCGAAACGCACCGTAACGGAGTCCTCCGGGAGCCCCTCGGTGCCGTGTGCCTTTGAGATCCGGTTCGAGAGGGTTGCGCCGACCGCACGGTCGACGTTTGAGATGTCGGTGTCGATGGCCACCGGTTCGCCGCGCTCGATTGCCGGCTCGGCGGCCTCGATCAGCTCCCAGTCGAGTGACTCGTCGACGTCGTGGGTCTGTGGCTGGGTCTTGTAGCGGTCGGTATCGTAGTCGGTCGCGGGGTCTGCGAGCACCGCCGAGAGGTCGAGTTTCCGCGCCTTCTCCTGGCTGACGTCGGTGCGCTGGCGGAGCGCGTCCACCTGCCCGACCATCTCGTTGACAGTCTCGAAGCCAAGCTCGGCCATGATCTCCCGCAGTTCCTGGGCGACAAACGTCATGTAGTTGATGACGTGCTGGGGCTCGCCGGGGAACCGCTCCCGGAGCTGCTCGTCCTGGGTCGCGA